>JAJFFP010000074.1 GCA_021776595.1 Robiginitomaculum sp.
AAGACGACTGCCCAATGGCGACATCTGGATAAAGAACTCTATCAGGAACGCAATCTGATCGAGCGTTTCTTCGGTAAAATCAAACACTTCCGCCGTATCGCCACGCGCTACGACAAGCTCGCTAGAAATTATGCAGGCTTCCTAAATCTCGTTGCCCCATTGAAATGGGCAAGATGAATGTCAACAGGACCTAGGCCTGCGCGGCGCACCAGTCCTTGAAGGCTTGCATGGTGGATTTGAAATCACCAAAACTCATCAGCTCACCCCGCTCCAGCCAAATGGCTTTATTACAGATGCTGCCAAGAAGTTCCTCGGAATGGGAGGCGATGATCAGGCTTTTATCCGGCCCGGAAAGGCTGGTGATTTTTTTGCGCGCCGCACTCAAAAAGATTGCATCACCGGCATTGAGTACTTCATCGATCAGCAACAGATCTGGCTCGGCCAATATGGCCATGGCAAAGCCAAGGCGAGCTTTCATGCCTTCTGAATATTTTGACAAGGGCAGATCAATCAATTCACCAATGCCGGTGGTTTTCAGTATTTCTGGCAGAAGTATTTTTATGCGTTCCTGAGATATGCCGCGCAGAATTCCGGAAACCTGTATGTTCTGGCGCCCGGTTTCATAATCGCTAAGGCTTAATGTGGTCGAGAACAGGGTTGCCACGTTTCCGGTCACTTTTGCGCGTCCGGTACTGGGCAGGTAAACCCCGGCCAGGGTGCGCAACAAGGTGGTTTTACCAGCGCCATTGCGCCCCAAAAGAGCAATGCGGTCGCCACTTTTTATGGAAAGATCAATACCCCGTAAAGCGGCCACACATTCACCGGAGCGGGTTTGGATAACCCGGCCGCCATTGCCACCTTCGGCCAGCATTTTGCGGCGCAATCGCGCGCGTTGCAAAGGCAAATGGATAGAGAGGTTTTGCAGATCAATCACGGTATTCATGCTCACCTCACACCCACATCGAAATGGTGCGTCGGGCAAGGATGAACCAGATGGTGGCAATCAGGGTAAAGGACAAGAGCCAGGCCATGGCCGCACCATATACCCAAAGTTCAGGGACCTGGCCAAGCATCGGCCCCCTGACAATTTCAATATAATAGGCAATGGGATTGATGTTGGCGGCCATTTTTTTCAGCCAGCCACCGGTTTCTGGCCGCCACATAATGGGCGAGACAAACAGCATCAGGCGCATAATGGCCAGCATGGCAAAGCGAAAGTCACCAAAGCGCACACCGGCCAGCCCAAAGGTTAGCGCCAGCACAACGCACATCACGATGCCCATCATCAGACCCGGAATGGCGAGCCAGGCCAGGGGACTGAGTTTTTCGCCAATGATGATAAAGGTAATGACAATAGCGATAGATTGCAGGGCAAGCTGAAACAAGGCAGAAACGGCAAGCCGCAGAACATAAGCAAAATAGGGGCTGGGATGACTGTGGATGACAATCCGGTTCTGGATAAAAACTTCGCTGCCATTGGTTACGGTCGTGGTGATAAAATTAAATAAAACCAGACCAATGGCGACATAGGCGGCATAATCGCGCCCGGTTTCATCCAAAACGCCTGCAAAAACAAATATAATTGCCCCGATCCAGGCGCCGGCTTGCAGGGTGAGCCAGAACGGACCAATGACGGCGCGCTCATACTGCACAAACACATCGCGGATACCCAGTTTGATCCATAACGGCCACTGGCGCAGTGATTCAACAACATCACACCAGGCCTGTCTGGCTTCGTCTGCAAAACTCGTGTGCTCCGTGTGCAAAAAACCCATGCTCAGGTCCGTCTCCAAATATACATGCTTGTGGAAAAGGGCATGGCCCCAATTGCAAGATCAGCTTTTGTGCGATAGCACATTCTTTCCACAAGGGGCGAGAGATTTATGTCAGAAACAGCGTATAAAGTGCACCCATCTTCTTATATTGACGATGAGGTAGTAATCGGGGCGGGCACCTATATCTGGCATTTCTGCCATGTTTTGAGTGGCACAAAAATCGGCAAGGACTGCTCGCTTGGGCAAAATGTCATGGCCGGACCGGATGTCAGCATTGGCAATGGTTGTAAAATTCAGAACAACGTCAGCCTGTATAAGGGTGTGCAGCTAGAGGATGATGTATTCTGCGGCCCTTCTTGTGTGTTTACCAATGTGGTGACGCCGCGCGCCAATGTGAACCGCAAAAGCGAGTTTGCTCTTACTGTAGTGCGTAAAGGGGCCTCCATCGGTGCCAATGCTACGATTGTTTGTGGGTGCGAGCTTGGTGAATACTGCTTTATTGCCGCCGGTGCCGTCGTCACCAGGGATGTGCCCGACTATGCGTTGATGGCCGGTGTTCCAGCGCGCCGTATCGGCTGGGTCAGTAAAAGTGGTGATATTCTGGATAAAAGCCTGATCTGTCCGCGCACTGGCGAGAAATATGAAGAAGTTGAGGGCTTGCTTAGACCCTTGTCGTGATTTGCAAAGTAAAGTGACGTTAAATCCACACATCCGCAGTTTACCCGGCAAACAGCCCTGCTATAAGGCGCGATACGCGTAAACTGGATAATTAAATGGCAAAGAGTGAGTATGTCGCAAGAGTAGCGGTGATCGGTTGCGGGCATTGGGGCAAGAACCTTGTTCGCAATTTTTCTGAACTGGGTGCGTTGTCTGCCGTTGTTGATCCGCGCGCTGATGTTGCGGCAGCTTTTGCCCAAAAATATGATGTCCCTGCCTTGCGTTTAGACGAAGTATTGGCAACGGATTCTATTACCGCCGTGGTGATTGCCGTGCCGGCTGAATTGCACGCAAAAATTGCCCTTGAGGCTATTGCCGCTGGTAAGGATGTCTATGTTGAAAAGCCTGTGGCGTTGAATTTGGATGATGCCAATGCCATTGCGCAGGCGGCCAACAAGGCGGGACGTGTGCTGATGGTGGGTCATTTACTGCAATACCATCCGGCTTTTGAGGCTTTGCTGGCCAGTGTTCGCAAGGGCGATCTGGGCACATTGCGCTATGCCTATTCAAACCGTGTCAGCACCGGCATATTCCGCGTGGAAGAAAACGCTTTATGGAGTCTCGCCCCGCACGACTTTTCTCTCATGCTGGCCCTTTTTGATGAAGAGCCGGATCAGGTGCACGGCACAGGTGGGGGCTGGGTGACCCCTGGCATTGAGGATGAATACCGGGTGGACATGACCTTTCCTTCCGGGGGCAGGGCCCATGTGTTTGCTTCCTGGCTACACCCCTTCAAGGAACAAAGGCTGGTCGTGGTTGGTGAAAAGGCCATGGCCGTATTTGAAGACACCAATACCGATAAAGAACAAAAATTGCTGATGTATCGCCATCAGATTGATCGCAGCACTGGCAGGCCGGTGCCGGTCAAGGCCGCGCCTGAACCTATACCCTATGATATGGAGGCGGAGCCGCTTCGTCAGGAATGTGCGCACTTTTTGCAGTGTTGCGATACCCGCGAGGATCCACGGACCAATGCGGCAGAGGCGCAGGCGGTTCTTAGGGCGATGATCATGGCGGGTCAGGCCTAGATCAGTTTGCTGAGAATTAGAGGGATATAAGATCATGGGTATAGCCTTTATAGATTTACAGGCGCAACGGGCGCGAATTGAAGATAAAATCAACACCGCCATTGCCAGGGTGTTGGAGGAAGGTCGCTTTATCATGGGGCCGCAGGTCAAGCGCTTTGAGGAGCAATTGGCCACCTTTGGTGAAGCAAAACACGCGTTGGGTTGTGGTAATGGCACCGATGCGCTGGCGCTTCCCTTAATGGCCTGGGGCATTGGTGAAGGCGATGCCGTTTTCTGCCCCAGTTTTACCTTCGCGGCCACCGGGGAGATTGTTCCCTGGTTCGGGGCCACGCCGGTTTTTGTCGATATTCTTTCTGATACCTATAATATTGACCCGGATAAGCTTGAAGCCAGTATTGAGAAAATCAAAAGCGAAGGCAAACTAACGCCAAAAGTGATCATCGCCGTTGATCTTTTTGGCCAGTCAGCGGATTATCCGGCACTAAGTGCCATTGCCAAAAAACATAACATGAAACTGGTTGCTGACTCTGCGCAAGGCTTTGGTTGTACGTTAAATGGCAAACATCCCCTGCATTGGGCCGATGTTACCACCACCAGTTTTTTTCCAGCCAAACCGCTTGGTTGCTACGGTGATGGCGGTGCAGTGCTGACTAATTGTGATGAAACCGCAGACATAATTCGCTCCTTGCGGGTGCACGGCAAAGGCGGCGACAAATATGACAATATCCGTATTGGAATGAATTCTCGCCTGGACACTATGCAAGCGGCTATTTTGATTGAAAAACTGGCAATTTTCGCTGATGAGATTAAACGGCGCAATCGCGTTGCCAAGCGCTATTGTGAGCATTTGCAAGGCATTGTGCCATCTGTGCCGACCATAATTGAAGGTGGTATCTCAACCTGGGCGCAATTTACAATAGAGCATGATGACCGGGACGCACTGAGCACGCATTTGAAAGCCAATGGGGTGCCAAGTGCGGTGTATTATCCGCGCCCCATGCACACACAAACCGCCTATAAGGACTTTCCGGTAGGTGCCGGTGGACTGGAAATTTCCGAAGAAAAAGCCTTGCGCGCAATTTCATTACCAATGCACCCGTATCTGGATGAAGGTACACAGGACAAAATTATACAAGCCGTGCGCGGATTTAACCGCCGTTAAGGTGCCAAAAAACAAGACGAGGATAAGCTAATGAATGCTTCAAATACAAACCAGCATGATGTGCCGCTCAAGGCATTAAGCGAGGCGTTTATTGCCAAGGTTAAAGCCAAGGAATTGCGTGTCGGCATTGTTGGCCTTGGCTATGTTGGCTTGCCTCTGGCCGAAGCCTTTGTTCGCCGGGAGCTCCCGGTTCTCGGGTTTGATATTGACCAGTCCAAAGTGGATATGTTGTCAGGGGGTAAATCCTATATCAAGCACATTTCCGATGATCGTATTGCCTCGATGAATTCATCTGGGAAGTTTTCCTCTACCACCGACTTTACAGAGTTAGAGAAGGTCGATGCGATTTTGATCTGTGTGCCAACCCCGCTGGGAACGCACCGGGAGCCGGACCTTTCTTATGTGATTGCCACCACCGAAAAAATTGCACAGCATGTGCAACCGGGACAGTTGATTATCCTTGAATCCACGACATATCCCGGCACTTCGGAAGAAATTCTGCAACCCATTCTGGAAAGCGGCGGCCTGAAAGCCGGGGTTGATTTTGCCATTGCCTACTCACCGGAACGCGAAGACCCTGGCAATCCCAATTTTGATACCTCAACCATTCCAAAAGTGGTTGGAGCTTCCTCTGCGCCTGAACGAGAAATGGCCAGTTCGCTTTATAATTCCATTGTCCCTACTGTGCCGGTGTCCAATTTGCGCACGGCTGAGGCGGTTAAACTAACGGAAAATATATTCCGCGCGGTCAATATTGCGCTGGTGAATGAGCTAAAAGTGGTCTTTGGGGCCATGGATATTGATGTGTGGGAAGTGATTGAGGCGGCCAAGACCAAACCTTTTGGCTTTATGCCTTTTTATCCTGGCCCCGGCCTTGGCGGGCACTGTATACCGATTGATCCGTTTTACCTGACCTGGAAAGCGCGTGCCTATGGCTTGAATACGCGCTTTATCGAACTGGCTGGCGAGATTAATTCCAGCATGCCCGGCCATGTAGTGGATCGTTTAGGCGAAGCCATGAATGAAAAACTGGGTCTTGCCATGAAAGGCGCAAAAATTCTGGTTGTCGGTCTGGCTTACAAGAAAAACGTCGATGATATGCGTGAAAGCCCGGCCCTTGAACTGATTGCCAAATTACGGGCCAGAGGCATGGAGGTCGAATATTACGATCCGTATATTCCTGTGGCTCCATCCACCCGTGAACATCCTGAAGTCGAAGGCATGCGCTCGGTTTCCTGGACAGAAGCTGCGCTGAAAGCATTTGATGTTGCGCTGATAGCCACGGATCATGATGATGTGGATTATGCGCCATTGCTGTCCAGCATTGATCTGATTGTGGATACGCGCAATGCCATTAAGGAAAGATCTGATCAAATCGTCCGTGCCTGACCTTTGCCCTGGCTATTTTGCGCGTGTAAGCTGAATCTATGACAAGCCAGAACCCGCAAATACATGGCCATACGCCAGCGATCATTCTGTTCACGCGTCATTTTCCACCGCATGTTTCAGGGGGGGCGCGACGTCCATTTTATCTGGCGGAAGCGCTTGAATCATTGGGTTGCAGGGTCTTTGTTGTGGCCCCGGCATTGCCCGATGGGGTGGAAGGCCTGGCGGTGCCGCATGTGCAGCCTGATCCGTCAACCACACCGCCAGGATCGCCGGGTCTAAGGGATTTCTTGCGCGACTGGCTGTTCTGGCCGGACCCGGATATTCGCTGGACAAAACGAGCGCTAAAAGCCTTGAAAGCGGCCATGCCTTTTGCGCCCGATTGGGTCATGACCACCAACCCCCCGGAATCCATTCATTATGCGGGGTGGTATCTGAAAAAAAAGCTGGCTTGTCATTGGTATGCGGATGCAAGGGATCACTGGCTGGTGAAACCTTTTCGCAAACAGCGTGAGAGTCTGTTCCGCCAGTTTATTGAGCAAAAAATTGCCCGCAAAATGATGGGCAAAGCGGATCTGATCAGTACGGTAAATGAAGATATTGCCAATGAAATGGCTGCTTATGGCAAGGATAAGAGTAAAATTTTCATCCTCCCGCATTTTTCCATTGTGGATGAAACCGGCGTCATGCAATTGCCTAAAGATCAAATCAATCTGGTCTATACCGGCAGCTTTTCCCTCTCTGACCCGGATTGTAAAATCGAAAACACTCTAGAGGTTTTTGATATGGCGCTAGACAAAAGCCCCTTATTGCATCTGCACATTGCCGGGCGTCTAACAGCTAACGAGGAAGCCCTGGTGCGCAAAAGCCCCTGTGCCAAAAACATAACGCTGCACGGCGTGGTTCCTTTGCAACAGGCTCACGCGTTACAAAAAGCTGCCAATGCCCTGATTCTGGCAGGCGCCCCCCATGCGAAAACCCCGCCAGGAAAAGCCGCTGAATATGCCAGTTGTGACAAACCCATTATTGCCATCAGTGAAGCTGTCTGGGCAGAAACATATAATCAGGGCATCGCACCCGAAACACGCCTTGGGGCATTAAATGCAGATCGGTCATTAGGCGCACAAAATGTGATAACCCCGCCTTCGCAGTATGATTCTGCCTGTAAAATATTATTTGAGATGTACCAATTTGCATAAAGTTAGACATCTGGAATGTTTTTGTGGTTGTGGTGTTTGATAGCTCCTTTATACGATGAAGTGATATTGGGCCGTGTGAATATATGGATAAAGCATTCCAACGATGAGTAATATTGCGATTGTTAATTATGGAATTGGTAATTTACGTTCGCTGGAACGTTCATTCGTTCGCGCTGGTGCATCCCCGATCGTTACCAATGATCCAGAAGTGATTGCCAGGGCTGACCGGGTCTTGCTACCCGGTGTCGGAAATTTTAGCGCGTGCATGGATGGTTTTGAGGCCTCTGGCCTGCGCACAAGCATTGAAGCCCATATAGCTGCAGATAAACCGTTATTGGGAATCTGTGTAGGTATGCAGATGATGTTTACCCACTCTGAAGAAGGGGATGTGGCTGGATTAGGATGGATTATGGGTGAGGTTAAGGAATTTCCAGACACTTATCACGGCCAGAGATTGCATGTCCCACACGTAGGAATGAGCACTGTTAATACAAGAAAATCTGTGTTGTTTGAAGGGCTTGGTCCTGAACCAAGGTTTTATTTTACTCATTCATATCGCGTGGGTGGCACAACCGAAGAAGATACGATCGCCACGTGTAATTATGGCGGGGTATTTACGGCTGCGATACAGCATCGAAATATTTATGGAACACAATTTCACCCTGAAAAAAGCCATGCCGGGGGCGTAGCCCTATTGAAAAATTTTGCTGAACGGGGCTGATTATGCAGCAGGTAAGGGTGTTTCCTACATTACTATATCGGGGCAGAGGGCTGTATAAAGGAGTCAATTTTCAGAACCATACTTATCTGGGTGATGTGCTCAATGCCACCCGCATTTATAATGATAGCGAAGTGGACGAGCTATGCCTGCTCGATATTGGTGCACGTTGCGAGGGACGGTGCATTGAAGCGGCACTTGTCGATAAAGTGGCGACCGAATGCCTGATGCCACTCGCCGTAGGCGGCGGGATCAGCACCTTGGATCATGCTAGCGCCATGATGGATTCAGGCGCTGAGAAAATTGTCTTGAACTCGGAAGCTTATATAAATCCTGATCTGGTAAACGAGATTGCGGGCCGCTTTGGCAATCAAGCCGTGGTTGTTTCTATTGATGCGAAAAGAACTGGTGATGATTACCAACTGTATTCCGATAATGCCCAGACCTTGCAGGGTATAAAACTGGTAGATCATGCAAAGCGTATGGAAGAGGCCGGGGCTGGTGAAATTTTGATTACCTCAATAGATCAGGAGGGCCACCGCAACGGTTATGATACGGACCTGATCACGTTGGTTGCCGAGGCAGTCAAGGTTCCGGTTATTGCCAATGGTGGGGCGGGCAAGCTGGAGCATCTCAAACCGGCTATTGATGCCGGTGCACATGCTTTAACATCGGGCAGTATGTTTGTTTTTTATGGCCGCCGCCGGGCGGTTCTGGTCAATTTCCCGACTCGTCATGAACTTAATATGGCGTTGAGCGATCAAGGAACTATACGTCCAGCCCAGGGGGAGGGATAAACTATGGATATGCTCAACCCGGAACGCCCTTATCAAATCTGCACACGTTGCATTATGGATACTACGGTTCCCTCCATACGGTTTGATGAAGACGGCGTATGTAATTTTTGTGAGATGCACGACATTATTGCCGAGCAATATCCCCTCGATGAGCGTGGCAAAAAGAAGCTGGATGTTACGGTTGCCAGAATTAAAAAGGCGGGTGAAGGTAAAAAGTATGATGTGATTTGCGGATGCAGTGGGGGTAGAGATAGCTCCTGGACTATGCTGGTGGCCGTAAAAAAACTGGGACTTCGTCCTCTGGTCGTGCACTTTGATAATGGGTGGAATTCATCCATTGCAGTTGCCAATATTAAAAATGCCTGTGATGCGCTTGACCTTGATCTGGTTACTTACGTTGCTGACTGGGACGAGTTTCGGGATTTGCAGATCGCTTTCCTGAAAGCCTCTACGCCTGATGTTGAAGTGCCGACTGACGTGGCTATCCATGCGGTTATGCACAAGATTGCCGTTGAGGAGGGTGTAAAGTTTATCTTTAATGGACATTCATTTCGAACTGAAGGCATTGCCCCAAAAGACTGGACCTATTTGGATGGCCGTTATATCCGCGATGTGCAAAAGCTGTTTGGGAAGTTCAAACTCAACCATTTTCACAATTTTAATCTTGGGGATTATTTTTATTATCACTTCATCAAACGCATTGAAGTCATTCCCATTTTGAATTTCTTTCCTTACGTTAAAAAGGATGTGGACAAGATCATTGAAGCGGAACTTGGCTGGCAGAATTATGGCGGCCACCATCACGAATCCACTTACACCAAGTTTATCCAGTCCTATTTATTGCCCAGAAAATTTCATGTGGATAAACGCAGAACGGAAAATTCTGCCATGATCCGCTCAGGCTATATGACTCGCGAGGAGGCTTTGGAGGGGGTAAAAGAGCTATACCCCTATGATGAAACCCTGATTGGCTATGTTGCCGAAAAGTTTGATATGACAGAAGCCGAGTTTAGAGAGATTACTGACCAGCCGGTTAAAAGCTTCAGGGATTACAAGTCCTATTATCCAATGATCAGAATGCTGGGCCTGCCGATAAAAACTGCAGCGCAATTAGGCATAATTCCCCGATTGTTGTATTTGAAATTCCTGGGCTGATTGAGGGTGTTGATGATGGGTGGGACGTTTCCAATCGTAATTGGCATCATTGGTATGCTGGGCAGCTTCCTGGTGGCTTGCCTTGCCTTTGCTGCGGTTTTTCAAAAAGCAAGGTTTCCATTTGAAGATCCTCTGGCCAACTTTATTGCCGCTTTAGCGCTTGGACCGATCGCCATCGCCTGGCTTTTGTGGCTGCTTTTTATGTTTTTACCACATCAGCCTTATTTTTATTACGTTGTGCTTGTATTGCTTCCATTCGTCCTTGTGAATGGTGTTTTATATAAAGACGTTCTGCATATATTTGGCGGGATAAAGGATGGACTTTCCTGTGTTTTTCATCGAAAAAACAGGGGAGATGATCAATCTGACTGGCCGGTTATACTGATATGGCTTGGCGGCGCGATCTTGTTGATCGCGACTGCCGTGCAAATTTTTGGCATGCCATTGATGGCCAGCGATCCGCTTGAATATGCCTCGCTCTCAGAAGTGATCTATCAGGATCGCTCTATGGAACATTATCCATTGGCGCCTTCCAACGAGCAGGGTTTTTATGCAAGATCGTCACACCCGCCTGCCTTTCATATGATGATTGTCTATAGTTATATCTGGCAGGGCGGGGGTGGAAGTTCACGTCTGTTGCGCTTGATCGAGTTTCATTACCTGTTTGCTTTCGTTGCTTTGCTTGCTCTGACAACATTCAAGGCAATGCCGCCTGGAAAATCACGTAATATGGCCGTTGCGCTTTCGCTATTATTTACCATGTCGGTGCCGTTTTATGTTTCACTGGTAACGGCCTTTCATATTGACCCCATTCGTATACCGCTTTTCCTTACCGGCATGGTTTTTGTGGCGGCCCTGCTTGAGCGTGAGGGGGCTTGGGAAAAACAGGCTGATCGTGAAAAGGGATTGAGCCTTAAAGATGGAAGGCTTTTCAGTTCACCGGTAATACTAACCGGCATCTCTGTTGGTTTTGGCATGTTCGCCCATTCGATCGGCATACTTCTATTGCCATTTGCACAAGGCGCATACTTTATCACAACGCATAGCACCTTCTGGCGACGATGTGCGATCTGTACCGTCTTTGGCCTTACGGCATTGTTTGTAGGTTCTGGTCAATACGTCCAAAATACTATCGAATTTGGTGTGCCATTTCATGACTCTGAACCGATCTGGGAGTTGCCACAGGTCGACCATAAAACCGATGTGCGTTATCGGCGCGATCTGGTCGATGTAAGGCAGCGTGTTCATAATGGTCTTCTTGCCTGGATTTTCAAGAATGGTGTTTTTGGCGGCTTACATACTTTGGCGGTATTATCTCTTTTATTCTTCTGGCGATCAATATGGGCCAATCGCTATGGGCGGGTCATGTTGCTAGGGGCCATTCAATTTTATGCCATAGCAGTAATAACGATGTCCCTGAGTGTGGACATCGTTATCAAGAATATTCGCTATATGCTAACGCTAATGCCTTTCTTAGTGGTTTTGGCTTCAATCGGGGGGGGGCGGCTCTATGGGTATATTGTCGACTTTGCGAAAACTCACTCGAAATAGCCTGACTCTGACGGGCGCATTCTATAGCTTTGCGCGTGATTTGTTCTTGACTTTTTTGGATGGTTTGGCACTAAAATGGCGCAAGAGAATTTTTATATTTCTCAAGTTGTTATTTGTATTCAATGTGGCGCTTTTGGCGGGATCTACCGCCCTGCAATCATTGGGACGTTCCGTATATTTTTCAGAGTTTAAGGCAGTCTGGGGTCAGAATGAAGCGGCGGCATTGGACAATAAAGCGTTCCCTGGGGGCCGTGTTGTCAAATGGGTGCGTGACCGATTGCCAGATGACGCCAAATTGCTGATCTATCGACAGGCCGAATTTGCGTATTACGTGCATAAGAACTGGATATACGATTTTGACCCTAAAATCATTGACCTATATGACATCAAAGAAAAAAAAGACGCCTATCGATATATACTGAATCACGGCATAACTCATATATTCGTGCCCAATTACATGACGGCCACCTTATATAATTCTGCGATGATTGATGTCATTGGTGATCCATCGCTTACCCGTGAACTGACGAGCCATGCGGGTATGCGCCTCTTTGAAGTTTTCCCAAAACCCAGAGCGTGGACCTGTGGCGCACAAAATACGAACAATAATTGGGTTCAGGGCATTATCGGTCCAAGAATTACTTTTGAAGCCAATGGTGCAGGCTTATTTGGTCCGTCTGCGCAAGGGGCTGCACCCAAGACATTTGTCCGGTTTCGTGAGAAGGGTGGGGTGTTCTCCAGGAGGTTTACAAAGCCATTTGGGGCCATGGAAGTGGGTGATGAGCAGATGTTGCTGGTCTGGCCTTTTGACTATCACGAGCCATGGTCGCCGGGCCTGAAAGGCCGGATTGGTCTGCTGAGTGGATATGGACCCCTTTACCTCGCGCCGGGGAAATCTTTTCCTGCCAAAGCAGTTAATACAATCCACATGTCCTTTGAGGTGGAAGGTGATGGTATTCTGGAAGTCTGGCTATATCAATATGATGCCAATGGCGGCTTTTCAATGAGGCGAGTATGGGACGCAGTTCTTGTAAAAAACAAAGGCATACGTGATCTTTCCATACAAGCTAGAACGCAATCTGATACAGTTTCTTATCGCATAATGGTGAATAATAGCGGGTCCGCCAAAGGACATGCCCGTGTTAAAGGGCTCAGCAATTGTTCTGTGCAGTATGGTTGGGCCTCTGCAAGCGAGGACACAGGCTCTCAAATGCTGGCTGACGGTCGGACACATCTAAACACCATTCGTACCAAAGTGATAAAGTCCTGGGACCTCCAACCGGTCACTTCTCGCGAGCAGTTGGGAAAAGAAGGGATTAGAATGCAACTGGGCACGGATTGCGCTAATTTGGGATGGTTGTGCCGGACTTTGCATATGGATGGGCCATCAGGTAGGTTATTGGTGCATCCCAAGAAGTCGGGCGGTGTATCAATCAAGATGCCAATTGCTGCAGGATTTACTATCTTTACCAATTCACCGGTAAGGTCATTACGCACCCACTGGCAATGTCGCATAGGACGTCTGGTCTGGTTTGCAGCCAGGTCACCAGGCCGCAGGGGAAAGCTTTCCCGTTTTTATCTATGGTTATTACGATCCCAACTGCCGGAATTGAAAGACCCAAATGCGCCACGCGTAAATCTGGAAGTTGCTCTGCAAACCAGCCCCAATACCACCATTAATACATCGCTTTTATGGCGTGATGGGAAAGGCCGTAAGAACTGCACCTATCTGGGTGAAAAAGCCATGGAAAGTGCCAGTGAAAAACTGGTGTGGAATTTCCCGTTTCCCAAAGACGCACATGGCATTAATCTGGCCATTACCACCAATCATGGCTTGAATGAATTTATGAATATGCAAATTGATCAGGCCCGCATAACGGTTCCAGAAACAGCTGAAAACCTAAACCATACTTCTGGTTTGCAATGAAACGTAAACTGGTCACCGTTTTGGGGTTTGTGCTGTTGCTTGCCCTGGTATACTGGTATCTCAATGATGCAGATCGCAGGGCGGCATTGAGCGCACAAATCTTCAGTGTTGGCTGGAAAAACGTTGCACTTATCACTTTAGGGACCTTTGGATTCATTCTGTTTCAGGGTTTTGTGCTCTTACATTCGGTTCGGCCATATGGCGTAAGGCTGAAATTTTTTGAGCATTTTGGCATCATTATCGTTACTTTTTTTTCCAACTACCTTATTCCGTTTTTAGGCTTCGGTATTAGAGGCGTATACCTGAAACACAAGCATGGGTTGGCCTATAAGGATTTTTCGCAAAGCCTGATTGCCGTCATCATCATAGAGTGGACTATTTTTGCGCTGTTGGCTCTGCTGGCCAGCCTATGGCTTGTCGTGCACCACTTTGTGGTCAGCCCGCTTATTGAACTCCTTATGCTTGGCATAGTTGCCGGTTTTGTTCTGGCTTTTACCATGCGACCCTCTTGGGTGCCTGACTTTCTTCCGTTTTCAGGATTTGCAAAGCGGATATTGGAAGACTGGCAGTCTTATACCCAAAATCGTGCGGCTTTAGGTTGGGTTGCATTTTTTACACTGCTGGAGGCGCTCTGCTTTGCTTTTGCATTTGTGATTGCGTATCTGGCATTGTTTCCCACCGTGCCGCCAGCCGCCAGCGTCGTTGCCGCCTCGCTTTCAGACCTGTCCCTTATTATCCGTATTCTTCCCGCTTCTGCGGGCAGTCTGGAAGGAGCATTGCATCTTTCCATGCTGCCTTATGGGTTAAGTTTTGGAGATAATTTATCAGTAGCCTTGATTACCCGTGCTGCTTTAGCTGTCATTTTTGTGCCTTTGGGTCCTTTGTTTCTCTGGCTATTGTTGATTAACTCCGGCATTCGCCAAAAGAACAGGTCTGAGACTCCTCTTAAATAACGCCAAGCTGAACTATCGCAGAAAACACTCTGAATGTTCGATTACCAGGAAAGCAATAATCATGGCATATGAAAACAAGACCCTGGCGGCGGTCATTCCCGCTTATTGTGAAGAGACGCAAATCGGCAAAGTGATCACCACCATGCCGGACTATGTGGATCATATTGTCATCATAAATGATTGCAGCCCCGATAAAACAGCCGAGGTTGTGCTTGATTATGCGAAAAAAGAAACGCGTGTGGTCTTGATTGATCTAAAAATAAATGAAGGCGTGGGCGGTGCGATTGCTGCTGGTTACAAGTGGGCGCGCGATCATGATGTTGACATGGCTGTAGTCATGGCCGGTGACGGGCAGATGGATCCCAAAGACATGCCGTCCTTGCTGGATCCGGTGGTGCATGACGGGGTGAATTATGCCAAGGCCAATCGCCTGGCGACCCATGATTATCGACAAAAAGTCCCTTTTGTGCGCTTTTTTGGAAACTCGGTTTTATCGCTTTTGACCAAAATTGCCTCCGGCTACTGGCATGTGGCGGATTCGCAGACCGGTTACACCGTCGCCGATAAAAAAGTGCTGCACACCATCGACTGGGACAGCATGTATAAGCGCTATGGCCAGCCCAATGATTTGTTGATCAAGCTCAATGTGGAAAACTTTCGGGTGCGTGATGTGCCCACCGAGCCGGTTTATGATGTGGGCGAAAAAAGCGGCATCAAGGTCAGCCGGGTGGTTTTCACCATAAGCAATATACTGCTCAAGGGTTTTTTCTGGCGGATGAAGGAAAAATACATCATTCGCGACTTTCACCCCCTGGTGTTGTTTTACACCACGGGTGTCATGTTCATGTTGTTCTCTTTGGGCTTTTTAATTCGCGTGATTGCCATGTGGGTGCTGCATGGCGATGCGCCCATTCTGTCTTCCATGGCGACCATGTTTTTCTTCTCAACCGGCATACAATCCATATTTTTTGCCATGTGGTTTGATATGGAAAGCAATCGGGACTTACGCTAAGCGCACTTAATCGTGTTTCTCACCCGATAGTAACCGAAAATTTCTGACTTGCGTGTTTACTGGCTCCATGATGCCTGTAAGCCATACTCGCCCTGATGATCCAATGGAGCACTTTGTCGGCTGGTGCCGTGATACGGTGCTGCCTTTTTGGGCGCGCCATGGCGTGGATCGCAAGCATGGCGGCTTTTACGAACAATTGCACTTTGATGGTCGCCCGGATGTGCGGGCTAACCGCCGTGTCCGGGTCAGTGCGCGCCAGATTTATGCTTTTTCTCATGCCAGTGTGTTGGGATGGCTGGATGCGCGCGAGCTGGTCGGCTGGGGTGTGGATTATCTGGTCAGCAAGACATACCGCCCTGATGGGGAGCCAGGGTTTGTGCATTTGCTGGATGGCGAAGGGGCGGTATGTGATGCCCGGCGCGACCTTTACGACCATGCCTTTCATATTCTGGGTTTGAGCTGGGCTTATCAAGCGACACAGGATTCGCAAATATTAAAACTGGCCAGGGATACCCTGGCTTATACCGACGAAGCCATGAGCGCCAAAGAGGGCGGCTGGCATGAGGGCAGTGAAGCCATTATGCCAAGACGGCAAAACCCGCATATGCACATGTTTGAAGCCTTGTTGGCACTTTATGAGGCAAGTGAAGATGCGCACTATCTTTGCCGCGCAGAAGAAGTGCTGCATTTACTGGAAACGCGCTTTGTTGACCCCAAAACCGGTATGCTGATGGAAAATTTTGACGGGGCTTTGTGCCCAATTCACCCGATCAGGCTTGAGCCGGGTCATATGGCGGAATGGTGCTGGTTGTTACACCGCTATGCTATGCTAAGCGGTCAAAAAATGCACAGACTTGCCAATTTATTGGGCCAAAATGCGGATCAGTTTGCCAGCAAGGGGGATGGTTTATTGCTGGAGGCCTTTGCAGGCAACGGCGACATTATAAAGCCAAGCCACCGTTTATGGGCGCAGATCGAATGGCTAAAATCCATGCTGGCAAGGTTTGGCGCTGGTGAGGGGGGCATGATGGAAAATGCCTCGGCCTTGCTTGGCAAGGTCAGGGAGCCGTATCTTGAGGTGGAAACACCCGGCCTGTGGATGGATCAATTTGACCGGGAGGGAACACCAATGGCCACCTATGTCCCGGCGAGCATTGTCTATCATCTGGTTAGTGCCGCCGCCGAGGCACAAAGCGCCCTGAAAATATCAAAGGGTCAACAGGTATGAAAACGGATCCGGTCATTGTTCCGGTCATTATGTCCGGCGGCGCAGGCACGCGGCTCTGGCCATTATCCACCCGTGCGAAACCAAAGCAGTTGCATGCCCTGACAGGGCACTTGACGTTATTACAGCAAACCGTGTTGCGCTGTCCGCAAACACAAGGCTTTGCCGCGCCAATGGCGGTATGCGCAGCCCGGCATGCAGATCAGATCAGAACGCAATGTAATGCGGTAAATACCGCGCCTGCACAAATTATTACTGAGCCATGCCCGCGCAATACGGCCCCTTGTGCCGTAACGGCGGCGCTGGCCGTTAGGGCGCATTATGGTGATGAGGCGCAGGTTTTACTCCTCGCCGCCGATCATTATATGGCTAACCCGGATGCGTTCAGGGCGGCGGTAAAGGCCGGCGCATCGGCGGCTGCAACTGGCCATATTGTCACCTTTGGTGCACATCCCACCGGCCCGGCCACAGGATATGGCTATATCCGTAAAGGCAAGCCGATCGATCAAGCCGCTTTTGCCGTGGATCGATTTGTGGAAAAGCCGGATAAAGACACCGCCAAATCCTATGTGCAAAGTGGTGAATATGTCTGGAATGCCGGTATTTTTCTTTACCAGGCCAGCCTCATGCTGGATGAAATAAAAACCCACCGTCCGGCCATTTATGAAGCTGCCGCCAAGGCTTGGGAGGCGGCGGCGCGTGATGGTGATGTATTGCAACTGGATGCAGCGGCCTTTGCCGCCTGCCCATCGGAATCGGTGGATTATGCGGTAATGGAAAATACGCACAGGGCGGCTTTGGTAGCGCTTGATGCGGGGTGGTCAGATGTCGGGGCCTGGCCCGCAATTTATGATTTGACCGAGAAAAACGAAGCCGGAAATGCCTGTCATGGAAAGGTGCTGGCTGTGGGCACAAAAAATAGCCTGCTATATTCCGATGGTCCGCTCATAGCGACCCTGGGGGTATCTGATCTGGCGGTGATTGCTACGGATAAAGCCACACTGGTCGTTCCAATGGATCAGGCCGATAATATCAAGGCGCTGATTGCCAAGCTGCACGAGAGCGATCTTTGATGCTCAATCGGCTTTGGCTTGTCCATAGGACACAAAGCCGGCAAAGCGGGGGGCCTTGGGCACATAAAGGCTTTCAGCATTAAGCAGGGTAAAGCCATTGTTTTCCAGTAATTCCAGTGGCTTGCGGGTAAGGTGACAGCCACCGCCAATGCGTTTCCATACGGGTTCAATGCGTTCCTGCCATTTTGCAATTTTCTCATCCGGGGCCGCACCATGTTCGGCAAACAATAACTGTCCGCCGGGCTTCAAGACCCTGCGCATTTCGCCAATGGCTTGTTTTACCAGCGGGATGGTGCACATGGTAAAGGTGATCAGAACCGTATCAGCGCTATTATCATCCAGCGGAATAGATTCGGCCTCAAGGCCAAGAAATTCAGGTTTTAGCGGCGTGTCTTGCAATCGTTTGCTAGCAAGCTTTCTAATCTGCTCATCTGGTTCCAGCGCCCAATAGTGCTCTATTTTGCTGGCATCCAGAAATGGCAGGTTGTGCCCTGAACCAAAACCGATTTCAAGCACTCGCCCTTGCGCAAGTGGTACGGTTTTGGCGCGTATTTTTTTCATCTGGCCGGAGGCACAAGCCAGATTAACCAGACGCGGCATGATGTGGCGGTTGTAAAAACTCATGGCGCTAACCCTCTCTCGGACATGGCGAAGAGCACATCTGCCCCCGCATATATATTATCTTTTTTACCTGGTATGGTGCTCAAAATGGATTGTGCATAAAATTGCGCCAGTGCGATGCGGTCTTTTGCAAAAGCTGTTTCCAGATCGTCTTTTAAGAACCGTTGCGCGGCCAATGCGCCAATGGCCAGATAATAACCGCCAACGGTTTCACATGAAATGGTTTGATAAGGGCTGGCGGCGGCCAGAACATCTGCTTTTTCTCGTGCCGGATCGCGCAGCCAAAAGGTTGCCGCCTCCAGTGTGTTGATCGCCAATTCAAGCTGTCGCCCGATCGGAGGCAGGGCCGCATTGGACGAGGTAACGCAATCCTCTACCGTTTCGCGCATTTCCTCGATCAGGCGAGCCATAGGATACCCCCCCATCATGTTTAGCTTGCGGCCCACCAGATCAATGGCCTGAATACCGTTGGTGCCTTCATAGATGGGGGTGATGCGGGCATCGCGATAATGCTGCGCTGCACCGGTTTCTTCAATATAGCCCATGCCGCCATGGACTTGCAGGGCCAGGGAGCTAACCTCAACCCCCACTTCCGAGCCATAGGTTTTTGCCAGTGGGGTCAACAATTCTTCGCGGGCTTTGGCGCGCTTTGCTTCTTCATCATCCTGCAAATTGGCGGCATAATCCGATGCCACTGCACAGGCGAGGCAGATGGATCGCGCCGCCGCAATTTTAGCTTTCATGGTCATGAGCATACGGCGCACATCCGGATGATGAATGATCGCGGCGGGATATTCCTGAATGCCCACAGCACGGCCCTGTTTTCGCTCCTGTGCGTAAGAGAACGCTTGTTGATAGGCACGTTCGGCAATGCCAACCCCTTGTGCGCCCACATTCAGGCGCGCCGAGTTCATCATGATGAACATCATTGCCATGCCCTGGCCTTCTTCGCCAACCAACCAGCCTTTGGCACCGCCATTACCGCCATATTCCATCACACAGGTGGGACTGGCATGGATACCAAGTTTATGCTCCAGCCCGATAGCGCGCAAATCATTGCGCGGCCCAGGCTCTGCCTTTTCATCCAACAGGAATTTAGGCACCAAAAATAAAGACAGCCCCTTGGTGCCCGGCGCGCCATCGGGGGTGCGGGCCAGCACCAGATGGATGATATTTGGGGTGCAATCATGCTCGCCCCAGGTAATGAATATTTTCTGCCCTTCCAACAGCCATGAGCCATCGCCCGCAGGGTTTGCCATGGTTCGCAGCGCACCAACATCTGATCCGGCCTGTGGCTCGGTTAAATTCATGCTGGCGGTCCATTCCCCGCTCATCAGGCGCGGCAGATACAATTCCCTTTGCTCGGTTGTGCCAGCATGGGTTAGCACTTCCAATGCGCCCATGGTCAGCATCGGTCCAAGGCCAAAAGCCATATTGGCCGATTGCAGCATTTCCTGAAAGGCAACGCCAAGCGCACCGGGCAGACCCATGCCGCCATCGGCCTCGGCAAAGGAAAGGCTTTGCCATCCCCCTTGCGCAAATTGCGCGTAAGCCTCCTTGAAACCGGGCGCGGTGGTCACTTCACCATCCTTGATCTTGGCACCATACTGATCGGCGCTATGATTAAGAGGCGCCAATACACCGGCGCAGAATTTGCCACCTTCTTCTAAAATGGCTGAGGTAAGGTCAGTGCCAAGCTCCTTGAACGCGCCGGTGGTTTTCAGGCCTTCCATGGCCACCACGTCTTCAAGAATAAAACGCAATTCACGTGTCGGGGCGGTATAGGTCATGAACAATTCCTTATGCGATTGTCTTAATCTAATTGCTGGGGCAGAACAGTCAAAGCGCTAAAGTGATGCAGGGGCCGGCGGCGCCGGAAATAAAGCAGGAAGACCAAATGCAAAATATTCTTACCCCGCACCATCGTTGGTGCCTGCACCGTGCCTTTGTGACGATGCTCATCGTTGGCCCGGTTTTGACGGTCATTAACCAGTGGGAATTGTTATGGTCATTTGATCCGGTCTGGTGGAAGGTTGTCCTGACCTTCGCGGTGCCATTTGTCGTATCGCTTAGCGGTTCATTGCCGGGCGGGGCGAAAGGTAAGAGGTAGAAGAAATTGGCACAATGCGGACTATTGCGATAAAATGCGTAAAACTTATGCGCATATATCCTGTGGAGCACTTGTTATGCCATCACCGTTTACCAGAAAACCTGTTAATTTTTCATTGGATACGGCACTGCTACAAGAGGCTAGGGCTTAATATTTTGCGCATTGCCGAAAGCGGCCTTCGCGATGCCGTTCAAAAGGTCAAAGAAATGGCATGGAAGCGTGATAATGCCGCCGCCATGGCAGACTATAACGACTGGATAGAAGAGCATGGTCTGCCGCTTGCCCGGTATCGAACCTTCTGATGGCCCGCTATGATGTTTGCCCCAATCTTGAGGGACCAGGGTTATTGCTGAATGTGCAAATGGATCTGCTTAGTGACATCGCCACTCCTCATGTTGTGCCTGCCAAAGGGCAGATCATCTCCACAGGGTTCCTGGCCCCCGTGCCGGGGTCCAATATCCCGGATAAATCTTTACCTTACCGGGACCCCATGAAGGGCATCAGTCCTTCAGCCGACGCATGAGATACGTATAGCCAAGGGCTTCCCGCCGCGCGGTTTCTTTCAGGTTGGCGGCGGCGCTGTGGCCGCCATCTGTGTTTTCGTAATAGAGGAAGTCCTTGCCTTCATCTTCCAGCAGCTTGCCAAACTTTCGCGCATGGCCCGGATGCACCCGATCATCCTTGGTCGAGGTCATCAGGAAAATCTGCGGATAATCCCGGTCGGCATGGACATTATGGTAGGGCGAAATGGAGCGCAAAAACGCCCCTTCGACCGGATCGGCAGGATCGCCATATTCACCCATCCAGCTCGCCCCGGCGAGCAATTTGTTATAGCGCAGCATATCCAGAAGCGGCACCTGACACAGCACCGCATTAAAAAGATCCGGGCGCTGGGTATACATGACCCCCATGAGCAGGCCGCCATTGGAGCCACCGCGTATGCCCAGATGTTCCGGGCTGGTAATTTTTCTGGCGATCAGGTCTTCGGCAATGGCAATGAAATCATCATAGATAACCTGCCGCTTGGTTTTTAGCCCGGCCTGGTGCCATTTAGGACCAAATTCGCCGCCGCCGCGAATATTGGCCAGCACATAGACCCCGCCATTTTCCAGCCATAATTTACCCAGCGTTCCTGAATAAGACGGGCGCATGGAAATCTGAAAACCGCCATAACCATAAAGCAGGGCTGGGGCAGTGCCATCATGGGCCAGACCTTTTTTGTGGACAATGAAATAGGGAACCTTGGTGCCGTCTTTGGAGACGGCTTCCTTTTGCTCGACAACCAGATCAGAGGCATCAAAGCGTTGGGGAAGGGAATAGATGGTTTTGGCCGTATCATTTTCCAGATTATAAACCCACAGGGCATCCGGGCTTAAAAAACCTTCGACATTGGCAAAAATAATGTCGGAATGCGAATTCGTCGAGGAAATGGAAATGGAGGCATTTTCTGGAAGGCCCAGCTTGCGGCTGGTCCAGGTGTTGCCATCAAAGTCATAGGCGTAGACTACACTGGATACGTTCTGCAACATATTGACCACCAGCGCTGATTTTGCCGCGCTGACACTGCCAATGGATGAACGCTCATCGGGCATCAAGACCAGATGCACTTCGGGCAGGGCCTTGCTGGCCATAAAATCGGCAAGGGAGAAGGATACCAGTGCACCTTTGGCAAAAGTGCGTCCGCCCTCAACCGGGGTCCAGTCCTCTTCAAGGCTGATAACGACCTGGCCCTTGAACGGAGCCTGAAAGTTGGATTTGGCGGGAACGGGGACTTTGACCGGCTCGCCTTCTTTGGGCAGCCACCAGGTGGTGGTTTCATAAAAGGTGTCGGCTTCCGAGGCGAACATAACAAGCTGACCGTCCATTTCCACACTAAACGGCCATACCCCCACATCGGTTTTATCGCCGCGCACGACTTCTACCGCAGAATCCAGCGCTGTGCCGCGCTTCCAGCGTTTATCCACGTAGGGATAGCCGCTGTCCGTCATGGTATCGCCGCCCCAATCGGTGGCAACGAGCAAGGTATCCTGATCTTCCCAGGCGGTGCCGCCCTTGGCTTCGGGGAGGATGAAACCGTCATTGACAAAAGACTTGCCGGGCACATCAAATTCACGGCGCACAGAAGCGTCCTTGCCGCCGCGCGAAAGGGTGATGATGCAGCGTTCATAGGCAGGCAAAAGGCAATCAATGCCTTTATAAACCCAGTTTTCGCCTTCGGATTCAGAAAGCGCATCCAGATCCAAAAGCACATCCCAGTCGGGCTTGCCGTTGATATAATCGGACAGTTTAGTGCGCCGCCATAGGCCATGGGTGTTTTTGGCATCCTGCCAAAAGTTATAAACATAACCGCCACGATGCCTCCCATAGGCAATTTTATCGGTGGCATTGGCAATGCTGAGGGCTTCTTCGTAAAATTTCTGATACAGTGGGTCACTTTGCACGTCCGCAAGGGTGCGCTCGTTTTGTTTGTTGACCCAGTCAAGCGCCTTTTTGCCTTCTACTTCTTCCAGCCACAAGCGAGGGTCTGTTTCCGTTACAGGCTTGGTCGCGGGCGTATCGTCCCCGGTATTGGTTTGCATATTTGATTTTTGCTCCGAAGCTGGCTGGCAGGCGGCCAGTCCAAAAGCGATGGTAAGGATGGAAATGGATGAAAGCAGGCGCATGTGTTCTCTCCCCAGGTATGGTGGCTGACAATGCCGTTAAATCATGTCTCGCGCAATCGGCTAAAAATGACTAAGTATTAATTTATGAAGTATCAAAAAATGAATGGGTGCGGCAATGCTTTTGCCATATTTGATGCGCGCGATCATGGCGGCACCATGCAGCTTACCCCTGCACAAATTAAAACCATCGTGGAAACAAGTGCTTGTGATCAAATTATGGCCATCGAAAGCACACCCGATAATACTGATGCTTTCATGCGTATCTGGAACGCCAATGGTGAAGAGGTTTCCGCTTGTGGCAATGGCACACGGGCGGTGGCCTGGTGGTTAATGGAAGAAGCAAAAACCGATGCGGTTACGGTGCGCACCAAAGCGGGGGAATTGCTGGCCAGTCGCGTTGGCGATCATCTGATCTGCGTGGATATGGGCCAACCCAGGCTGGGTTGGGAGGAGATACCGCTGTCAGAGCGCATGGATACTCGTGGTATCGATATTAAAGTCGGGCCGATCGATGCGCCGGTTCTTTCCATGCCGGGGGCGGTAAATATGGGTAATCCCCATGCTGTTTTCTTCGTTGAGGATGTGGAACAAATAGCCGTGCAGAGCATAGGCTCGCTGCTGGAACATCACCCGCTATTCCTCCAAGGTGCCAATATCGGTTTTGCACAAGTGCGCTCGCGCGATGAAATTCGACTGCGCGTGTGGGAGCGCGGTGCCGGCCTGACAAGAGCCTGTGGAACGGGGGCCTGTGCGGCGCTGGTGGCTTGCCACAGGCGTGGGCTGACGGGCCGCAAGGCCAGACTGATCCTCGATGGGGGTGAATTACTGATCGAATGGCGCAAGACCGATGACCATGTGCTGATGACCGGCCCAGTCAAGTGGGAGTATGAAGGAGAAGCACAGGGAGTTTAGGGCGCACAACCATGCAATATAAATGTGTTGTTCCCTTGCCTTTCCAAGGCTTCACCGCCATTTTGCGGCGAACATGAGCACGCTTGCCAAATCCAAAGCGAATGATGCCAAAATCATTACGCTGGGCTGTCGCCTGAACACTTTCGAATCCGAGGTGATGGGCCGTCATGCGCGCAAGGCGGGGCTGGACGGGGCGGTGATTGTCAACACCTGTGCGGTTACGGGCGAGGCGGTGCGCCGCGCGCGCCAGAGCATACGCCGGGCCAGGCGGGAAAACCCGGACGCCAAGGTGATTGTTACCGGCTGTGCCGCGCAGGTGGATGCCGACATGTTTGCTGCTATGGACGAGGTGGATCATGTGCTTGGCAATGCTGAAAAAATGAACGCCAGGAGTTGGTCTTTCACAAAGACTACGCCGCGTGTTCAGGTGGGGGATATACAATCTGAGCACAAAATCCATGCCCATAATATCGAACGCTTTGGCAGCCGTGCGCGCACCTATATCGAGGTGCAAAATGGTTGTGATCATCGGTGCACGTTCTGCATTATCCCGTTTGGGCGGGGCCCGGCGCGCTCGGTGCCGGTAGATGAAGTGGTGGCACAGGTCAAAAAAATTGCCGATAATGGTGTTGCTGAAGTGGTGCTGTCTGGCGTTGATATGACCTCATGGGGTAAAGATTTGCCGGGCACACCACCACTGGGCGCACTGGTGGGCGCCATCTTGCGCGGTGTGCCAACCTTACCGCGTCTGCGTTTATCCTCCATTGATGCGATCATGATCGATGATGAGCTGATGGCGCTGGTGCGTGACGAGGAGCGACTAACCCCATATCTTCACCTTTCGCTTCAATCTGGCGATAATATGATCCTGAAAAGGATGAAGCGTCGCCACAGTCGCGAGGAAGCCATTGAACTTTGCGCGAAGCTAAAATCCGCGCGGCCAGGCATTGCCTTTGGCGCAGATTTTATTGCGGGCTTTCCCACCGAGACCGAGACGATGTTTGAAAACACGCTCAAAATGGTGGAGGAATGTGACCTTTCCTATCTGCATGTCTTTCCGTTCAGTCCCAGAACCGGCACCCCGGCGGCGCGTATGCCAGCGGTGCCACCCGCCATTGCCAAAGAACGGGCGGGCCGTTTACGCGTGACCGGCGGGCAGGCACTGTGTCGCCATCTTGAACGCCATGTGGATACAAAAGGTGATGTGTTGGTGGAAAAGCAGGGCTTTGGGCGTTTGGCGGATTTCACACCTGTGAAACTTGATGACACTTTGCCGGTTCGTGTCGGGGCGATTATCCCGGTAAAGATCAATGCCCATGATGGGGAAAAATTAATCGGGCAGATCATCTGATGCGCTGGTTCTGGCAAAAAAAGAAAAAACCCGAAGACGAAACACCTGTCGAGGGCGTTGAGGACGAAGCCGCCGTAACAGAAAACCCGGCACCATACGAGGCGAAAATACCAGAGCCAGAGCCAGAGCCAGAGCCAGAGCCAGAGCCAGAGCCAGAGCCAGAGCCAGAGCCAGAGCCAGAGCCAGAGCCAGAGCCAGAGCCAGAGCCAGAGCCAGAGCCAGAGCCAGAGCCAGAGCCAGAGCC
>JAJFFP010000075.1 GCA_021776595.1 Robiginitomaculum sp.
GCTTAATCAACACAGTTGCCGGATAAGGCAATAGCTTTTCCGGGATGACCGCAGAATATGTTATCCCGTGCATAGACCTCAAGGAACACATCAAGGGGTAGGGAGTGCCCCTTAATGACCCTCACGCTATCCATGAAATACCCCTTAATTTACCCTTCTTCGCCTTTTATGGACCCTTAAATCAGGCTTATTGACCCTTAATGACCCTGTGTTTTTTGGGGGTTACCCGTCATTATCCCCGTCTTGGCAAATGGGTTCATAATGAGGGGGTGCGGTCATCTTTTTAACTATAGCCGCACGGCTCTTTGACAGTGTTAATTTTAATAATACAATGGGTTATGGTCGCATATCCTATCAGTATTCTGGTGGTGCTTAATGGCATGAGTGGAATGCTGGTGCGTGAAATGATTGCCGTTTTGGTGCAAGGGCTGACTTATCCTCGTGTGATGTCTGAACTTGCCTTTCTCTAAATAGAACGGTGTTATTTACGCCCCGTAATAGGATGGCAATGACGCAAGAAATCAAGAGACAGCGGCCAGGATGATCAGTTTCGAGCTCCGCTCCGCTTAAACGCGACGGCGCGTTGAGCGATCAGGCCACCCTGTTTCATAATCGGCGGGGCGTTTTTGCGCCGCGCGCTCAAAGAGCGAGGCTTGCCATCGCGATAGCGCACTCAGGGATTCTGGCGGAGAGGAAGGGATTCGAACCCTCGAGACGGGGACACCGCCTACTCCCTTAGCAGGGGAGCGCCTTCGACCACTCGGCCACCTCTCCACCGGCGGGATTATCTTTTCGTGAGCAAAGGTTCAAGTGTTTTATCTTTATGTTCTGAGTTTTTATCCGCTGGTGGCATGTTTTGTGGCTGTGGTTGTCGTTTACCATTGGCTAAGCACGTTTTTTAACATGATCTTGAGCGTAAGAGATTAATCTTCCCCACTCATCAAGGGATGCGTTTATGTCGGCAGAACACAAACAAAAATCACGGTTATCACCGGTTACCAAAAGCAACGGGAATGGTGCTATGGCACCACTGGCCGGTATTGCCGATGGGGTGCCATCTGTGAACGCTATTTTGCCAGAGCCTCGTGCCCAGCGCTCAAGGATCAGCAAAACCCTGGTGGTTCGCGCCTTTCAAAGTCTGGACGCTACTGTATTGGCGGCGGCGGCAATATTTGGCTGTTTGCTGGCCAGTGATATGCCTTTGGCGCAGACCGCTTTTGGTGTGGCCGCGCCATTTTTGGTTATGCCGTTTTTTTTGATCTGGGGCCTTGCCGCTTTTGGTGCTTACCGCTTTGACCAAAGCGAGAAAGTTTATGTTCAGTTGGCTAAACCCCTGGGGGCGCTGATTGGGCTGCAAGCCTTTGTTTTGATCACCGCCCGTCTGGCGGGCATGCCAGAAATGGCATTTGTGGCGCTAGCGCAAGTTGGTGGTTTGACGGTAGGCGTATTGTTCTTTCTTCATGCACTTTATGCCGGGCTTATGCGGCATTGGGGCAATAGCGGGGCAATGGCCAGAAATGTCGTTATTGTCGGCGCTACAAAAAATGCGCAACGACTGGTTCACCAAAGTGAGACCTGTAAAGATCTAAATGTAGTGGCTGTTTTTGACGACCGTGCTTCGCGGCGCCCTGGCAAGATGGGGAAGGTTCCTGTCGCCGGCAGTGTCGAAGACCTGATGGTCTGGGACGGTCTGCATAATATTGATAAAATCATCATTACGGTTACCTCTACCGCATCGCGCCGGGTTAATGAACTGATCGACCAATTACGTGAACTGCCACAGGAAGTGGTGTTGTTTATGGATTTGGACGGCTTTAACCCGGAGCAAGCCCGTTTGACGGAAATTGCCCGTGCGCCCATGGCTTATGTATCCGGCGCCCCTCAGGACGAATTTCGTATTTTTGCCAAACGTGTGCAGGATATAGCGTTTGCTTCGGCCATGCTGATTGCCTTTGCGCCGATAATGGCGGTCATAGCCGTTCTTATTCGTCTGGACAGTCCTGGGCCGGTCATATTTCGGCAAAAACGTCATGGTTTTAATAATCGCGTTATCGAGGTGATGAAATTTCGCTCTATGAAAGTAAGCAGCGATACTGGGCCAATGAAACAGGTGCAGAAGAACGACAGCCGTATTACACGCATTGGGCGTTTTTTGCGCCGGACCAGTCTGGACGAACTACCACAGCTTTTTAACGTGCTGGGGGGCAGTATGTCGCTGGTGGGACCACGTCCGCATGCGGTGGGTATGCGCACAGGCAATATTGAAAGCTGGAAGCTGGTGGCACACTATGCCCATCGCCACCGGGTGAAGCCTGGCCTGACCGGCTGGGCGCAGATCAACGGCTCGCGCGGGCCGCTGGATACGCCGGAACAGGTGCGAACACGGGTGCGTCTGGACCTTGAATACATCAACCGCGCCGGGTTCTGGTTTGACTTGCTGATCATGCTGAAAACCGGGCCGTGCCTGTTGGGTGATAGCGAGGCAATACGTTAGGGGTTTTGGTCAACCGCATTGTCGGTGGGAAGCGCACTTTGGGTATCATCTTTGTTAGAACTAAAAAGACGTTTCTTTGGTCGGTTGTCTATTAAATCATCAACAAACCCCTGAAATGATGAATTGAAATGGTGTTTGCGTGTTGCCCAAAAATGCTGGTAAGCCTGTGATACAAGCAGATCGGCCAGATGGTTTTGCGTATTTTCCCATAATTCATCATCAAAAACCTTCTTGCGGGCCTGATAATGTAACACCTGATAGCCGCGCGTTATCACGGCGTAATTAGCAAATAATTGTGTGCGCTCAACAGGCGTAAGCGATTCAAATTCTTCAAAACCTTTATTAAAAATAGCTGCCCATTCTGCATTCAAAGCTCCGGCCATATGATCCCGGTATATCTCATAATATCCTGTGCTGGCAGCAACGCGCATTTGTTCACTGTTGTGACGTAATTGCAGACCCACAAATATAAGGGAAACGACTACGGCCACGGAAGCGATGATCTGGGCGAAAAAGTAAATCTGTTCCAATGCCATGATATTGCTTTCCTGAAATGTCTCAGCTAAGTGTTCCCAAAGGGGACATAATAGAATGCCGCAATCTTTACCACAAAAAACACGCGAATATGACCAGCATCCAATCATCGATGGGACACGGTGGAGGGTATATAACCATCGTCCCGGCGATATTGTCATCTCCACATCCTATAAGGCCGGGACCACATGGATGCAGACCATTGTAGCCAATTTGCTCTATCAGGATGGCAATTTTCCCATGCCGGTTACGGCCATGGCACCCTGGCTGGATATGGCCATACCGCCCCTGGATGAAATGGCCGCCGGACTGGAAGCGCAAACCGGGCGACGGTTCATCAAAACCCATTTGCCGCTGGATGGCATGCCGTATTATGAAGGCAATCAATATATTGTGGTCGGGCGCGATGCACGCGATGTGTTCATGTCGCTCTGGAATCACCACAATAATTATTCCGGGATGATCAGAGAGGTGACCGCAGGGTTTGGACAACAATCCGGGCGATCATTTCCGATGGATTTTGAAGACATTCACGCCTTCTGGAAAAGCTGGATTTCGCGTTCATGGTATGACTGGGAAAGCGATGGTTTCCCGTATTGGTCACATTTTCACCATATCCGGACCTGGTGGGATTACCGGCACCTTTCCAATATCCATTTTGTGCACTTTGCAGACCTTCTGAATGACCCGGAAAGTGAAATTCGCCGCATTGCGGCTTATCTGGGTCTTGCAATAGAGGAAGAAAACCTGCCCGGCATTCTGGAGCGGATAACCTTTAAGGGTATGAAAAAGAATTTTGGAGAAATCATGCCAGAAGCAGAAGGTATATGGAAAGGTGGCGGCAAAACATTCATGAACAAGGGCACAAACGGGCGCTGGCGTGATGTGTTGAGCCCTGATGATCTTGTGCAATATCAGGCTGCCGTTCAAAATGAACTATTGCCCGAATGTGCAAAGTGGCTGGAAAATGGCGGGCCGGTGCCTGCGTAGAAACAATCTCGCGAAAACGTGTTTTGTCTCGGACCGCCCAGTGAAACTATGATGTGCGCCTAATGAACGTGATGGGGCACACGATGAATTTTCTGAAATCGGTTTATGTGATGGCGTATATAACGCTGGCACTGGCTTTAAGCATCTTTGCTGCGGTGCAGTTATGGCACGGCCAAAACCTGTTGGCCTGGAGTGGTGTATTATTGGTCAATGCGCCATTTATGATCCGCCTGAATCTATTGTTATTATTAAAAGATACAGCGCGCACCAGCGCCAGGTTTCCAATCTTTATTGCGCTGGGGGCTGTTGGGGTTATCCTCAGTCTTTATGCCGGTTTGCAGGGGGCAGGCATGTTGGCATTCTGGCTGGCCATTATCGGCCTGCTCGGCTTCCTGCTCTACAGTTATTGGTATTCTTCTTTTTCAGATCGCAGCAGCGATATGCTTAAAACGGGTCAGCCGCTGACCCCCTTTACGGTGCGTTCTGTTTCTGGCGAAAAGGTCAGCTCAACTGACTGGCGTGGCCGACCTCATATTTTGATGTTTTTCAGGGGCAATTGGTGCCCATTGTGCATGGCCCAAATCAAGGAACTGGCAAAGGCCTATAAGCAGATTGAAGCCTGCGGTGCGCGGGTGGCACTGATTGCGCCGCAACCACACCAGAATACCAAGGCCTTGGCCAAAAAATTCGATGTAGATTTTGATTTTTATACTGACAAGGGCAATAAAGCTGCCCGCGCCCTTGGCATTGCCAATGCGTGGGGCATTCCCTTTGGTATGCAGTTACTTGGATATTCAAGCGAGACGGTGCTGCCAACGGTCATTATCACTGACCCGGACGGGATCATTCTGTGGGCCGATGAGACAGATAATTACCGGGTCAGGCCAGAACCGGAAACGTTTCTGGCGGTCCTGCGTGATCACGGATTTGCCCCGGCCTAAACCGTATCTGGTTGATTGTCCGGGTGGGCTGCCTGAAATGCAGACAGGTTTGCGCAGGCCTCATCAATAGCGATTATGGCCGGAAACAGCGTCAAATCTACCTCAAAACGGCGAGCGGCATAGACTTGGGGAATCAGATAACATTCCGCCATTCCCGGCAGGTTGCCAAAGCAGAAATCACCACGCCCTATGTCTTGCTGAAGCATGGTTTCCAGGGCCGTAAAGCCTTCTGTGATCCAATGAGAAATCCAGCTATGGATTGCCTGTTGATCGGCTGAGAATTCACTTTTCAGGCGATTGAGAATACGTAAATTATTCACAGGGTGTATGTCACAGCCGATCAGGGCCACCATTGCACGAACATGGGCGCGCTCAAATAAATCACTGGGAAGCAAAGATGGATCAGGCCATTTCTCTTCGATCCATTCCAGTATGGCTGGTGACTGGATGAGGGTATGACCATCGATTTGCAGGGAAGGGGCAAGCCCCTGGGGATTTAGGGCGCGATATATCTTGGACCTGTGTTCGCCTTTGAGAAGATTTACCGGCACATAGTCATAGGGAACATTCTTTAGATTCAGCGCGATGCGCACCCGTTGTGAAGTGCCGCTACGGTAATAATTATACAGCCTGATCACGATTTCCCCTTTCACAGAAAAAATAGTTGCAATTGTTACTAATTACGCTCATCTTGTGTACAAGCATGACGCGTTTTCGATGCCAATGGCAAGACCATGGCGCGATTTGAACTGATGGAGCAGGAAATGGCTGACTTATTTGAAAATCCCCTTGGCACTCGCGGATTTGCCTTTGTCGAATTTACATCCGAAAATGCGGATGCACTGGCGCTTCTTTTTGAAAATATGGGGTTTACGGCCATTGCAAAGCATAAGACCCGTAATGTTATACGTTATAATCAGGGCAATGCCGATTTTCTGCTTAACCGGGAACCTGCTGGTCAGGCCGGTGAATTCAAAAAGCTGCATAAGGGAGGTGCCAATGCCATGGGCTTTTTGGTGGATGACACCAAAGTCGCCTATGAGGGCGCGCTGCAGCGCGGTGCCAAAGCCGCAAAGGGCGGCGTGTGGACAGAGGCACTACCTGCCATTTCGGGCATTGGTGGCTCGCTGATTTATCTAATGTCACAAGCCGACCGTGATGCTTTTTTTGCTGATGAGTTTACCCCAATCGCTGGCTCACATGAAGCCAATAATGATCTGGGCTTTACCTATATTGATCATCTTACCCATAATGTGCATCGCGGACAGATGGAGTTCTGGGGCAGGTTTTATGAAGATGTTTTTGGGTTTCGGCAAATCCGCTATTTTGACATAGAAGGCAAACTAACCGGCCTGATTTCCAAAGCCATGACGTCACCGGATGGCAATATTCGTATTCCACTGAATGAATCCCGCGATGATAAATCGCAAATTGAAGAATTTCTTCATGAGTTTAATGGTGAAGGTATTCAACATATCGCCATTGCCTCTGACCAGATATTTGATTCTGTCGATGGGCTTCTGGCTAATGGTCTGGAGCTACAGGATACGCCGGAAAGTTATTTCGACCTCATTGATGAACGTCTTCCAGGCCACGGCGAAAATGTCGATGAATTGCGCAAGCGGCGTATTCTGATTGATGGTGCCCCCACGGAAGGGCAGGGGTTGTTATTACAGATTTTTTCTAAAACCGTAATCGGGCCAGTATTTTTTGAATTTATTCAGCGCAAGGGCAATGACGGCTTTGGCGAGGGTAATTTTCAGGCTCTGTTCGATTCGATTGAACTGGATCAGGTGCGCCGTGGTGTTCTGGAAGATACAGCCTGAGAAAGGGTGAAAAATGAGCATTAACCTCAAGCGTATTCATCATGTGGCTTATCGCTGTAATGATGCCAAAGAAACCGTAGCGTTTTACCAGCGCGTTCTGGACATGGATTTCGTACTGGCCATTGCCGAAGATGAAGTGCCCTCCACCAAGGCACCGGACCCCTATATGCACGTCTTCATGGATGCGGGTATGGGCAATGTATTGGCGTTTTTTGAATTGCCGACGCAGCCCAAAATGGGCCGTGATGAAAACACACCGGAATGGGTTCAGCATATTGCCTTTGAACTGGACTCGGTGGACGCTTTGATGAAAGCGAAAAAGAAGATAGAGGCAGAGGGTCTGGAAGTATTGGGGCCAACCAATCACGGTATATTCAAATCCATTTATTTCTTTGATCCAAACGGTCACCGGCTTGAGTTAGCGGCCAATACACAGACACAGGAACAGATGGACGAACTGCACCGGGTAGCCCCGGAAATGCTGGAAGAATGGTCACGCACTAAAAAAGCACCGCGCCATGCCGCCTGGCTGCATGAACAGGATTAGTTTTGTTCGTCAGACGAAGGTTGTTCTGCTGTTTCTGGTTTGTCGACATCGTGGTCCTCGCCAACAATAACAATGCGTTCTCTGAAGCGATTACGTTCGCGTCGTTGTAAACGCTGTTGCTTTCTTAACAGGTTTTGCAACAGGGTTTGCACATGCGCTGGCAGGCCACGTTCATCAACCAGATAACCGTTTTTTATAACGGTTCTACCTTTTCCGGCACCGGTTACGTAGCCACCCATCAGGTCTGCAACCTTATTAAATTTCTCTTTGACAACCAGGGTGTTGTCATTATCAAGCTGATTTTGAACAACCATGTTGGCATGAGAAAGCAAATGACGCCTGAGGTCTGTTTGCCATTCGGGAAAGAGACTGCTGGCCTCTTGATAGATGCGGGAGACGTGAACCGAATGGCCAAATTTACGCACCCCGCGCAGTGAATTGACAAATTCATCTGCATTTTGCGCCAGTAGTTCACGCACATTAGTGCCGGTAAAAGCAAGTGGAAGAATGTTCGGACCGCCGACCGACCCATGAAAAAAACCGTAAATCGTCAAGGGGTCATGCCAATTGGCAAAAACGATCTGTGTGCGAATGTCATGCAGGCTGAGTGGCACACCTTTTACATTTAGAATTTTGGCATCCTGCAGTTTTACCTTTGCATCACCCAGCAAAATATTATCGGGAATTTTTACAGGATAATGCAGGGCTATTTGTTCAATCACCGCAATATTGTGCAGGTTATACCAGTAGGCTAATTGTTGATCACGGGTTATCGTTGCAAAGTCCAGGCGTGTTCCCAGTGCTTCAAGATCACGCCGAAAATTTGTAATGGCTTTGCGGATTGCCGGACTGAACTTTGAAAAATAAATGCGATTGCCTTCAAGCGCGGCAGGGCCAAAATGCCCATTGGTGATCCGGGTTCCCGTTTCCGGTCTAACCCTTATGCTTACGCGGTCAGAGGGTCCAAAATCAATGACGATATTCTGTAAAATGAAATCCAGGGTTGAATAATCGATGGAGAGGGTTTTGGACTTTGTCGGGGCGCTTGAAGGGCTAAAAAATACGGCCATTGAAGGATGAGTTGCTTGTGTGGCGGTAGAGGTATAACTTTGTTTATGGTTATCAACCTTGGCCATAGTGGTGACGGGCAACAGCAATATGATTGCTGACAGTCCCAAGTGCGCTGGCGAAAAATATGGCCTTGCGGATTTGTGCATTATGTTTCCTGCCCTATCACATCGCCATAAAGCCAGAGACCATTGGCTAGGCCTAGTCCTTAAATTATGAAAATAATTTCATGAACGAGAATAAAGCTGATGGCATAATGCTTTTATCTATAAAAACATTGCATTGCTTGCGAGCTTTTTCAAAAATTTAATTCATCCTTCTTTTTAGTAACGTGCGAGGGGCCTTTCATTTTTGCTGAATGGGTGCGACCTGTCCTGATGGGACTTTATGATGACATGCAAGACGGCGCGGGGACGTTTTAATACGATAACGATAATCTATGCCTTGGTCTTCAATGCCGCTGATACAGCTTTGCGATAACTGCGTCCCACCGGAATTTCCGTGCCGTTTTTTAGTCGTAATACATGCGCTCCGGTTGCACTCAGGCGAAGCTGGTAGACATAGTTGAGATTAACAATGGCAGAGCGATGGACACGGAAAAAAGCACCAAAGGTAAGGGTCTCTGCAATGGCAGCCATGGTATTGCGCATTAAGTGGGAACGCTCACCAATATGAATGCGCACATAATCACGTTCGGCTTTGATCCATTCAATGTCTGCGCTATTCAGGCGGACCATACGGCCTTTTTCCTTAACCCATAAGGCGCGTCGGTTTTCATTACGCTGGTGTTCGCCAAGAGCATCACGCAGATTATGAATAATGGCATTAAGTTCTTGGGAGCGAAGCGTGGAATTGCGTGAGTCTAACCGTTCCTGTGCCAAGTGCATGGAATCCTCAAGCCGTTCTTTTTCCACCGGCTTTAGCAGATAATCCATAGCGTGTGCTTCAAAAGCACGGACCGCAAAATGATCAAAGGCTGTGATAAATACTATCTCAGGCGGGGAGGGCAATTTACCGAGTGCTTCGGCAACATCAAATCCGTCCAGTCCCGGCATTTTAATATCCAGCAACACAAGGTCTGGCAAAATTTCTCCCGCCGCCTTAATGGCACCGGCACCGTTGCGAAAAGTGCCAACAATTTCCATATTATCTATTTCTATCGCTAGGTGCTCCAGACGGCTCAGGGCGAGGGGTTCGTCGTCAACCAAAAGCGTTCTAATCATGTCAAATTCCATATTGCAGGGGAAGGGTGATGGTGATGCACAGCCCACCAGATTCGCGATTGGCAGCAGATAATTTCGCACTATCACCATAAAGCAGTTGCAGTCGTTCGGCGGTGTTCTTCAGGCCGACCTTGTTCTGGCTGGGCTTGAGCAGGGATTGAGGATCGGCAACGCCCGGTCCGTTGTCCTCGATCTTAATAACCAGTTTCTCTTTTTCCTTACGCGCAAGAATTGTAATTTCACTGGTTTCGTTTTTCTTGGCGGTTACATGCTTGATCGCATTTTCCACAATGGGTTGCAGCAATAAACTTGGCACCAGGGCGCGTGATAATGCCGGGTCAATGTCGAAGTTAAGTTTTAACCGGTCCTGAAATCTGACCTTCTCAATGGCCAGATAATCGCGCTGCGCGGAAATGTCTTCTTCAAGACAAACCAATTGTGTGCTGCCGCTATCCAGCGTGTAGCGTAAAAACCGGCTTAATCCCATTAATGTGCTTTCTGCTTCTGAATTGCGTTCCTTGAATACCAGGGCAGATAAGGAATTGAGCGTATTAAACAAAAAATGAGGGTTAAGCTGGTATCGTAACATATCAAGCTGCGCCTTGTGTGCCAGTTGATTGGCTCTGGCCAAGGCAATAGCCTGCTCTCTTTGCCGCGCGTTTAATACAAAAGAAGAATAAAACGCGGCCCATGAAATGAGGTACCAAAATTCTGATCTGCTGGCACTAAACAGCTGCCATACATAGGAGCTCCATCTGACTACACCACCTTCTACCAGTAGAACAAATTTAATATAAATAATGGCGACAAAGGCACCTATCTCCAGGAAAACCACTAATAGACACAAGAGCACAGTCAGCATGGCATGGAGTCTAAAAGACCCGGATTTCATGCCAAATATAGCCCGAATTCCAAAAATTGCCACAATATTCAATGTCAGCGATGCAATGACTGTTGCGCCGGTGAATTTATGGTCTGGAGATTTGAGTAAATCCGGTGTGTTTAATCCAATGGTTAGTAAAATAAAGATTGCAAATAGAGACCAGAATATTCTTTTTTCTTCATCTTCAATGGTGACATAGGGCTTGAAATCATCGTCCATAGCTTGGGCGCCATCGGTGTTAGCGAATCTCTTTTGACCGGATGTCGTAATATGTTCATTGCGTTTATCCATTTGAGGTAATCTAACGAATGTTTGTAAATAACTAATAACATTAGACGTAAAAAACAGGCGTTTTATCGAAATGTCGTGCCTGTATCGTGAAACGCAGCCGCCATAACGCACTGTCATTGAACTGTGTCCGCCTTTTCTGGTGGGTGTCCTCTCGGAGGGGTCCGGATTCTACCTGGCTCCCGTATTTTTTGTTATCGAGAGGGGTTGCTCAATGCAATACGATAAAATTTCTGGAAATGCCCGGCGCATCACGACACTGCGCGCGTTTGCGCTTACTGGTGTCTCTGCCATGGCATTGAGTGTTGGGGGTCAGGCATTTGCCCAGGCTGCCGAAACTACGGACCAATCCATTCAGGATGAAGTTCAAAATGAAGAATTAATCACCGTTACCGGTTCACGCATTAAACGTGCCGGCCTGGATACCGTGCGTCCGGCGATTACCGTTGATACCGAATCTCTGGACAAGCGGGCCTTTACCAATATCGCCGATGCCTTGAATGAAGTGCCGGCATTTGGTCCCGGCCTTACGCCAGAGGGTCGTCAAAACGCCTTTACGGTTGGTCAAAATTTCGTTGACCTTTTTAACCTTGGCACACAGCGCACATTGGTTCTCATCGATGGAAAGCGCTTTGTTTCGACCAATGTTCCGGTCACATTTGGCACGGTCGGCGGCCTGCAGGTTGACCTGAACTCCATCCCGGTGGCCATGATTGACCGGGTAGAGGTTGTGCCTCTGGCCGGTGCGGCCACCTATGGCTCGGATGCCATTGCCGGCACAGTAAACGTGATCCTGCGTGATGATTATGAAGGCTTTGAAGCCGGTGGCCAGTACGGCGTTTCCGAAAGAGGGGATTTTCAAACTTACCAGGCCCAGGCGGTGTTTGGTGCCAATACGCCAGACGGTCGGGGCAACACCACATTCTCTGTCGAGTATAATACGCAACAGGGCGGCCTGCGTAACCGGCGTCCATTCTTCTATGACAAACAGCCCAATATAGTAAACTTTGGTAATTTGGACCTTGATGGCGACGGGAAACTGGACGATGTGGATGGCGATGGCGATCCGGATACTTTCCGCCGCATATTCTTTGACCAGCGGGTGCAGATCATCAGCCGGAGCGGTATGGTTTCACCGGCTTCCGGAAATCCATTTCTGGATGGTCTGTTGATCCCGTCTCGCGGTCCGGGGAGCATTTTTGGCGACCTAGCCGATGGTAATTTTTACCAGTTTAATCCGCAAGGTAATTTGGAAGTGTGCACACCTGGTGTACAACCGGGTGTTTCATCCGCATTTTTTTCCCAAGGTGGCACCTGCGGAACGGATTTGTTTGATGATACGCGTCAGATACGTACACCGCTTTCGCGTATCGTTTTGTCATCAACCAGTCATTATGACTTAACACCGGATATACGCTTTAATCTACAATCCACTTTTGCCAATTCAAAGGCTTCTGAACTGGTAAACCAGGGCGAGTTTCAAACCTTTGCTTTTGGCAATAACACCAATCTGGATGCCAGTTCTGGTGCCTTGATTTTCAGCACCTCGAATCCATTTCTGACCGATCAGGCAAGGGGTATCCTGGAAGGTAATGGCCTGACACAGTTCGCTTTAAGCCGGTTTAGTCAGGACCTGGTAAATGACGGTGAAAACTCAACTGAAAACTTCACCTGGCGTCTGGCTGCCGGTTTTGAGGGCGATTTTGAGGCTGCGGGTCGTAATTTCAACTGGGATGTTGGCATGGTCTTCGGTGAAGCCGATGTTGAGACCCGAACATTTGGGCTGGTTGATGGCCGTTTCTTTAATGCCATTGATGCGGTACGTGTGGATAATGCCTTGCTGCAAACGATCGTGGACGCAGGCATGGCGACCGACCTGAATAATGCTTTGGTGGTTCTGAATCGCACAGGACAGAGTGGTGTTTCCAACATTTCACAAGGGGATATTATCTGTAATGTAAATGCACAAATCGCCGCTGGAACTAACTCTGGATTAAATAGTTCGCCAGGCCAGGGCGCAGGCGGTGCAAACGACGTAGGCGTATTCCCGTTTGCTGAAAACTGTGTTCCGTTGAACCTGTTTGGCGATGGGGCGGGCAGTCCTGAAGCTATTGCATTCGTAACTGGCGCGCCTCGGATTACCTCGTCGAATATTGCGCAACGGGTCTTTACCGCCAGTATTGGTGGTGATGCCATTAAATTGCCTGCTGGTTGGCTTGCCTTTAATGTGGGTTTTGAAAGCCGCAGAGATCGTGCAACATTCACTCCGGGCCTGGGTACCGCCGTTAGAATCACTCGCGGTGCACCTTTTGTCGATACTGGTGGTCAAGCCAAGACTTATGAGTTGTTTGGCGAAGTGCTGGTGCCTCTGGTCAGTGCAGATATGGGTATTCCTGGCGTTGAATTGCTGGAATTTACCGCTTCCGGTCGTCGGGTGAATAACCGTGTTGCCAATCTTGACCGTGTTAAAGCCAATTCTGATACGTCGAATGCCTATGAATTTGGTGGGCGTTGGTCTCCGGTTAATGACATAATTTTCCGTGGTTCCTACGCATCGGCCATTCGTTCACCTTCACTGGTTGAATTGTTCTCACCCAAGGTGCAATCCTTTTTGTTTTCTAATGACCCCTGTGATTCACGCTTTATTACCGGCGGACCTAATCCAACGGCTCGTGCAGCAAATTGTGCGGCCATTGGCATTACGCAGCCATTTACCTCTAACGTGGTAAATGCGTCCATTATTGGGGCTAATGAAGGTAACCCGGCTTTGCTGCCTGAGCGGTCAAAATCGTATAATATTGGCTCGGTCATTCGTCCGCGCTGGGTGCCTAATCTGTCCATTCAGCTTGATTACTTTAATATCAAGATCAAGAACCGGATTTCACCGCTTAATCTTACCCAGATCATGGGTGCCTGTTTTGACTCAACGAACTTTCCGAATAATCCGTTCTGTAGCCCCGCTCTCTTTACCAGGGATGCTGCTGGTCAGGTTAATTTTGGCAAAACCACACAGCTCAATGCCAGTGTTTCAAATTTTGAGGCATTCCAGGTGCAGGCAGCTTATAATTTTGATGTTGCCGATGCGCTTAATTTCAGCACCTTGTTTCAGACCCAGGCAGATTTTGGTGCCATTGATTTTCGCTTGAATGTCATGCGTGAATTCAAAAATACGCAACAGGTTCTGACCGGATTGCCAAATAAACTAACAACTACTTTTGGCAACCCGGAATTGAGCGGCACGTTTGATACGACCTATACCTATGGTCCTTGGCGTGCTTTTTGGCGGATTAACTTTGAGGATAATCCAATATTCAACACGCTGGATAATGCCTTTGTGCTTGATGCCAATAACAATATTGTTAAATTTGGTAATCGTGTTTTCCACAACGCATCGCTGGCTTATACCTATGATGATGCGACAACCTTACAGGTTGGTGTGGATAACATTACCAAGCGCAAGCCAAATCTTGTTGAACAAGCCACCGGATATTTTGACAACCGGGAGGTTATTGGCCGGACATTTACTTTCCGTGTGCGTTCACGCTTCTAAACCAAACGCATACGACAAAAGAAAGGCCGGGGCATGCCCCGGCCTTTTTTGTTCATATAGGCTTCTTGCCAGCGGCGAAGAATTGGCGCACCAATACGGTAACAAATGTTACTCTTGCGCGAAGGCATTCTCATGAAACTTGCATCCTTGAAATCCGGCCGTGACGGTAAGCTGGTCGTCGTATCCAAAGACCTTACCCGTTACACCGATGCTGGTCGCATTGCGCCGACTTTGCAGGCCGCACTGGATAACTGGGCAGCGACAGAGCCACAATTGCAGACCTTGGCACAAAGCCTTGAAGTGGGTGCCGTGCCGGTTGAGCGCTTTCATGAACGCGAGTGTGCCTCACCCTTGCCACGGGCGTTTCAGTGGGCTGACGGCTCGGCCTATGTCAATCATGTGGAATTGGTGCGCAAGGCCCGTGGTGCGGAAATGCCCAAGACGTTCTGGACTGATCCTCTGATGTATCAGGGCGGATCGGATGCCTTTTTGGGGCCGCGTGATGATATTGAAATGAAAAATGATCATGACTGGGGCATTGATATGGAGGCCGAAATTGCCGTCATCGTTGATGATGTGCCCATGGGCGCAACCCCCGAAACCGCCGTCAATAAAATCCGCCTGATCATGTTGGTCAATGATGTTTCTTTGCGTGGACTAATACCGGGTGAATTAGCCAAGGGGTTTGGCTTTTTTCAGTCCAAGCCGTCGTCCGCTTTTTCTCCGGTGGCGGTCACACCAGACGAACTGGGTGATGCCTGGCGCGATGGCAAGTTGCATTTGCCCATGCTGGTCGGATTAAACGGAGCGCCCTTTGGGCGTGCCAATGCCGGCGTGGACATGACGTTTAACTTTGGGCAGATCATTGCCCATGCCGCTAAAACGCGTCCTCTTGGTGCCGGTGCTATCATTGGGTCGGGCACCGTGTCTAACAAATTGAATGACGGGCCGGGCAAGCCAATAGCAGAAGGCGGGGCCGGGTATTCGTGCATTGCGGAAATACGTATGATTGAAACCATTGAGGACGGTGCACCCAAAACGCCGTTTATGAAATATGGAGATAACGTCACCATTGAGATGAAAGACGCGCAGGGCTCATCAATCTTTGGCCGGATAGCACAAACCGTAAAGCCGTATGGAAAAAGCTAAGCCGTCAATGTCTGGCATGAAAGATACCGATACACTGCATCTTGATGACTATCTGCCCTACCGGTTATCGGTAGCATCCAATCAGGTCAGTCAGTTCATTGCCAAATTGTATCAGGACCGCTTTGGCCTTTCGATCTGGCAATGGCGTGTGCTGGCTATACTGGGCGCACACGATGGACTGACAGCCGGTGAGGTGGCAACACGCGCCGCTATGGACAAGATGGCTGTTAGCCGGGCGGTGTCGTCGTTGCTGTCGCGTGGTTTGATCGAACGCAAAACCTCCAGCCGGGATGCCCGCGCCCGTATCTTGTCTCTGACGGGCACCGGTATTGGTATATATGAGGAAATTGCACCAATGGCGCGGGAACAAGAAGAGCGCCTGCTGTCAGAACTTAGTGAGCAGGAAATTGAAACTGTAACCAACTTCCTCCGCGCGTTGGAAAAACGTGCCACTGCGCTTGTAGGCAAGCCGCGTTAAAATTAGCACATTTTTATTGTAGCATGGCTTTAAGGGTGTGCTGGAAATCGGCCTCAATATTTTTGCGATGAATATGGTAGCCATTTTTCACAACCTGTTTCCCAGCCACAAAAACATCGCACACCGGGTTGGTTGGGGCCGCGTAAATCCAGCCATCCAGCCACGCATCCCCGGAACGGGAAATAAGGGCCGGGTGGTTCATATCCAACGTGACAAAATCGGCTTGCATGCCAGTGCGTATCGCGCCCGTATTTTGCCCCAACGCTTGCGCGCCACCCGATAATGCCAAGTTAAACAGTGTGCGCCCGCTTGATTGGTCCGCCTTGGCGAGGGGGGTGCGGCATTGTCCCGTCAGGCGCTGGCCATAGTCAAACAGGCGTAATTCTTCAGCCAGATCAATGCGCACACAACTATCCGATCCAATACCAAAACGGCCATTTTGTGCAAAATACGGGCTGGCGGGAAACAGGCCATCGCCCAGATTGGCTTCGGTTATCGGGCACAGGCCTGCCACGGCACCGGAACGGGCCAGGTCTTCGGTTTCCTGCATGTCCATATGGGTGGCATGAACCAGGCACCAGCGCTCATCGACATTGTTATGGTCGAGTAGCCAGCGCACCGGTGAAGCCCCCAAATATTCGCGACATTCTTCAACTTCGCGCATTTGCTCGGCAATATGGATTTGCACCGGGCAATCCGGGAAAGCCGCAATGAGGGCGGATAATTGTTCAGTATTTAACGCTCGCAAGGAATGAGGGGCAACGCCAAGTTGTATGTCTGGAAATTGCGTTTTGATTGCGAAAATGAGCTTCTCATAACCATCCAGCGAATTGCCAAAGCGTTTTTGGCGCGCGCTCAAGGGCTGATTATTAAATCCACCGCGATTATAAAATACGGGCAGCAAGGTTTGCGCAATGCCGGATCGCCTGGCGGCCTCGATTACCTGTGCCGACATTTCGGCCAGGTTGTCATAGGGCGTTCCATCTGGCTGATGATGCAGGTAATGAAATTCGCCCACAGCGGTAAAGCCGCTTTCTAGCATTTCCATATAGGCCATGGCCGCTATAGCGTATAATGCCTTGGGGTCAATTCGTCCGGCAATTTGATACATGGTTTCGCGCCATGTCCAAAAGTTATCACTACCGGGTCCGGCGCGTTCGGCCAGCCCAGCCATGGCGCGCTGAAATCCATGGCAATGCAGATTGGCCATGCCAGGCACCACGATGTCAGTCAGATGCTCATGTTCGCTTGGGGACGCATCAGCCATAACGGCTTTAATTTGACCAATATCATCAGCAATAATGCGCACATTTTCACCCCAGCCTTCAGGCAGCAGTGCATGTTTGCAAAATAGAGTCGTTTCCATATCTCTGCTTATCGCGAATATAATGCCGAGGCGAGTATCAAAAAAGACTTGGCAGGGCGGGTGGCAATGATAAGTCAGGTTTATGGGAAGCCAAGCAACAAAACACCCTGCACAATGGGTCCTTCAGGGTGCCAATGCAGCCAGCATGGTGCCGGGAAGTGTGCCTTATGGTCTGATAGAGGGTGCCGCGATTGCTATTGATGGCGATTCTATCGTCTGGACAGGCAGTGCGGACAATCTGCCTGATGATTACCATGCCTGGCATAGGGAAACTTTGCCCGGCGGCTTGCTCACGCCGACATTGATCGATTGCCATACCCATATCGTATACGGCGGCAATCGGGCGCATGAGTGGGAAATGCGTCTTAATGGGGCATCCTATGAGGAAATATCCAGGGCCGGCGGGGGCATACGCTCCACCGTTGCGGCCACGCGCGCGGCCAGTGAGGATGACCTGATTACCTCTGCACAAACCCGTCTTGATGATCTGATAGCGGAAGGCCTTGGTGCCATTGAAATAAAATCCGGCTATGGTCTGGATATTGAAAACGAATGTAAAATGTTACGCGTAGCCAGAGACATCTGCCAGCAAAACGGCATTGTCGGTAAAACCAGTTTTCTTGGGGCTCACGCAATACCGGCAGAATTTGCAGGACAGGCTGACCGTTATGTCAGTCATATTATTGAGGATATGCTACCGGCGGTGGTCGAACAAAACCTTGCAGATTTTTGTGATGGATTTTGTGAAAACATTGCGTTCAGCAAAGAGCAAATCCGCAAAATATTTGAAAAAGCTAAATCACTTGGGCTGGGTCTTCGCCTGCATGCTGAACAGCTTTCCAACAGTCACGGCGCACAAATGGCCGCTGAATTAGGGGCGTTATCCTGTGATCATCTGGAATATATTGATCAAGCCGGGATCAGGGCGATGGCAAAAGCCGGGTGCAAGGCCGTGCTGTTACCGGGCGCATATTATTTTCTGGGAGAAAGTAAAAAACCGCCGATAATACAGTTGCGCGAATATGGGGTTGAAATGGCGCTGGCAACAGATTGCAATCCTGGTTCTTCGCCACTGACGTCCTTGCTGTTGGTCATGAATATGGGCTGCACGTTATTCGCTTTAACGCCGGAAGAGGCGCTGGCCGGGATAACGCGTGTGGCAGCGGGGGCGCTGGGTCTTTCGGATTCCCATGGCACATTGGAAGTCGGTAAAATAGCATCAATGGTATATTGGAATGTGGATCAACCGGTGCAACTTGCTTACCCCATGGGGGGCAATCGGTTACAGGGGCAGGTCCGCAACGGGCAATGGGTAGCAAAATGACAACCGTAACCATAGAACCTGGTCATGCCAGTCATGATCAGTGGAAAGTAGTGCGCGAAGGCGCCGGTATTAAAATTCCCGATAACATCTGGACGGGTGTAGAGCGGTCTGCGGACACCATACGTGCCATTCTTTTAACCGGCACCACCGTTTATGGGGTGAATACCGGGTTTGGAAAATTGGCCAATACGCGCATTGCCACTGATGATCTTGGCGATCTGCAGCGCCGTATTGTGTTGTCTCACTGTGCGGGTTTGGGGCCTGTGCTGGATGAGAAAGTAATACGGATGATACTGGCCATGAAGGCAACCAGTCTGGCGCGCGGGTTTTCCGGTGTGCAGGCACAAACCATACGCCTTTTGCTGGATATGCTGGGCCGTGGCGTTTTACCTGCCATACCGGCGCAAGGCTCGGTAGGGGCTTCGGGTGATCTGGCACCACTGGCCCATATGGCGGCGGTTTTGATCGGGGAGGGGGAAGCCCTTTTTGAAGGCACCATTATGCCGGGGGTTGAAGCCTTGCATAAAGCCGGGCTTCAGCCGGTTAAACTTCAGGCCAAGGAGGGCTTGGCACTACTAAACGGCACACAGGTTTCAACGGCTTTGGCGCTGGAGGGTCTTTACCGGGCCGAAAACATATTCCAAACAGCAATGCTGGCCGGGGCGTTGAGTGTTGAAGCCGTTCGCGGCAGTCACGCGCCATTTGATGCCAGAATACATGCGCTGCGCGGGCAACCGGGACAGGTCGCTGTCGCAGAAAGTTTTCGCGCATTATTAAAGGGTAGCAAAATCGTCTTGTCCCATGTGAATTGTGAAAAGGTGCAGGACCCGTATTGCTTGCGCTGTCAGCCGCAGGTGATGGGCGCTATCCTTGATGTATTGCGTTTTACTGCCAGAACTTTGTCAGGCGAAGCCAATGGGGTAACGGATAATCCGCTCATTTTTCCCGAAGACAAGCAAGCGCTTTCCGGGGGGAATTTTCATGCAGAGCCGGTGGCACTGGCCGCAGATCAGATGGCGCTTGGTCTGTGTGAAATAGGTTCCATGGCCGAGCGGCGTATTGCCATGTTAACGGACCCGGTGCTTTCAGGCCTGCCCGCCTTTTTAACCCCGGACCCTGGGCTAAATTCCGGTTTTATGATTGCGCAGGTAAGCGCCGCCGCGCTGGTTTCAGAAAATAAACAACGCGCCATGCCTGCCAGTGTGGATAGTATTCCAACCTCCGCCAATCAGGAGGATCATGTTTCCATGGCGACGCATGGCGCACGGCGTTTGCTGGAGATGGCAGATAACGCAGCAAACGTTGT
>JAJFFP010000076.1 GCA_021776595.1 Robiginitomaculum sp.
ATCTGATCGAGCGTTTCTTCGGTAAAATCAAACACTTCCGCCGTATCGCCACGCGCTACGACAAGCTCGCTAGAAATTATGCAGGCTTCCTAAATCTCGTTGCCGCATTGAAATGGGCAAGATGAATGTCAACAGGACCTAGTATTTACATACCCGCCCTTCGTCCTTCGACAAGCTCAGGATGAGGCACTTTATATATCTCACTTTCATTCTGAATTTCTCCACCCTGAGGGATTGTGGAGCAAAAAGGCTCGCTTTGCCTATAAATCGTCAATCCTTGCCAAAAGTGCATCGAGGCAGGACCGCCCCAAAAGCGCAGAGCGTTCCGGTGACCAGCCATATTCGGCGTCCGGAGTATCCACCGTATCTTTGAATGGCATTTCCAGGGTCATGGAGAGGCAATTAAATGCCTGCGCCGTCCAATTGGTAGCCATGCTGAGATTGGCGGTGCCGGGAGGCGATACTGGATAGCCCTTGCTGGTTTGAAAATCAGGGCTTATTTGCGCCAAGGCGTTTTTATAGGCGGCAAGCTCTGCGGCGCGAGCCTCAGACCAGTCCGGGGTGCCCTCGGCACCTGCGATAAAATTATAGGGCAGCGCTTCATCGCCGTGCATATCCAGACAAAAGTCCATGCCGGTTTCACGCATTTTTGTCCGAACCAGATGGACTTCGGGCGAGCGTTCCATGGTCGGGTTTTCCCATTCACGGTTCAAATTGGCCCCGCAGGCATTGGTGCGCAAATGTCCGCGCCGTGAACCATCGGGGTTCATATTGGGCACGACATAAAAGTCGGCGCGCCTGAGAAGTTCCCGCGATACCGGGTCTGCCTCATCCAGCAAGCGCCCGATCAAGCCTTCTGCACACCACTGCGCCATGCTTTCCCCCGGATGCTGGCGAGCGATGATCCAGCAGGTTTTTTTCCTGGCCTTAACACCGTTTGAAAAATGCAACAGGTCCATATCCTGTCCGTCCAGGGTTTTGCCCAACATCTCAAGCCGTACCCTGTCAGAGCTTTGCACGCTGGCGATCAAATCCCCGTGGCGCTCCATGGAATAGGGGGCAAAATAGGCCACCCAAATGGCGTCTTCTTCGGGGGCCAGATAAATATCCAGAACTCCGTCGGTATAATCCGTTTGCGCACGCACCCAGTTTTCCCGATCGGTGGAGGCCACCGCCTGATAATTCGCCCAACCATCAACATAGGCTGATCCACCAGCATTCATGATGCGCAGGCGGCAGGATCTGCCCTTGGCCCCGGTCAGTCGAAAATAAAACCATTGATAAAAATCGGACTGATGATCTTTCTTGATCTCAAGGCGGATATCATCCGGGTTATCAAGGCTGAGCACTTTGATATTTCCCGCATCAAAAGAGGATGAAATCTGGATCATGGTTCTGTCTCCGGTAACTGACATGATTTGATGGTCTTATAAGAGGTGCGGCGACCAAGGGCTATGGGGCGTGACAGGTTTAATTTGCCGCCCTTACGTGCTTCGCCTAGGGTGGCCATGTGGGAGTCTGTGTCGTGAAAATATATAAAATTATGGATTTAGTAGACAAACACGACAAAAATATGCGAAAATGATTATCAAAACGGTTGCACAGGCGCAAAACATGCTTATCGAATTTTCAGTTCAAAATTACCTATCGTTTGGCGATCGGGCCAAGCTAAGCTTGGTGAAGAGCAATGGCGATGAATTAGCAAACAATGTAATCGAACCCGGCGTGCGGGGCACACCCTCTCTTTTGCGCAGTGCAGTTATATATGGACCAAACGCAGCAGGAAAATCCAATCTGATTTTGGCCATCAGAACCATGAGTGAGATTGTCCGGGATTCGGCAAGCAAGATCCAAAAAGACGACAAATTGCCAATAATGCCATTTCGTCTGGAGAAAAAGACACTTGAACAACCTTCTGAGTTCGAGGTGCAATTCATCAGCAAGGGAGTACGCTATCAGTATGGCTTTGCGGCGACGGAGACGCGCATCACCGAAGAATGGCTGCTGGCCTACCCGCTCGGTCGCCCGCAACGATTGATCGAGCGTCTTTATGATGAAAAAAAAGACGCATATGTTTGGGGCAACATGGATAAGCTGACCGGGAAGAAACAGGTTTGGAAAGACTCGACTCGTCCGAACGCCCTGTTCCTGTCAACGGCTATTCAGCTCAACAACCAGCAGCTGCAACCTGTCTTCGACTGGTTTTCGAATACCTTGCGTGTTGCACCCTTCGGGGTATGGAAACCGGAAATCTCTGCCATGTTGTACGAAAAGGAAGACATGAGAGAGAAAATCACTTCCTTTTTGCACAGGGCTGATCTGGGAATCGACGGTGTTGATGTTGAAAAAAAGGAGTTCGAAAGAAGCATCCTTCCAGAAGATATGCCGTCATCGAAAAAAGACGAGTTGGAAAGAGAATGGTCAGGGAGGCAAGTTTTCAGGGTAAAGACACTTCACAAAACCAATGAAGGTGAAGAGGTAACGTTCGACCTGTTCGCGAACGAATCCGATGGAACGCAGAAAATCTTTGCCATGGCCGGGCCATGGCTGGATACGCTGGAACATGGAAACGTGCTCGCCGTTGACGAGCTGCATGACAATTTGCACCCCCTGCTTGTTCAGTTACTGGTCAAGATGTTCAACGACCCGCAAACCAACCCGAATAATGCACAACTGATCTTCACCACGCATGACACCACCATTCTTGATCAGGAAGTATTCAGGCGCGATCAAATCTGGTTTTGTGAAAAAGATAAAACACAATCGAGCGTGCTATATCCGCTTACGGATTTCAAACCACGCAAAGGTGTTGAAAACCTGGAACGTGGTTATCTTTCGGGGCGTTATGGAGCCTTGCCCTATTTTGGTAGTATCAAAAAAGCCATGGGGTGCTGAATGGGCACGGACGATCGACATCATAAACGCAAGGCACGACAGGCAAAAGGTATGGCTAGGCGTAAGGCCAGGCGGTCTTCGTATGACCGGGTGCTCATCGTCTGTGAAGGAGAAAAAACGGAGCCGAACTATCTTTGCGAGCTTATTAGCGAATTGCGACTCAATAGCGCCAACGTGTGTGTTGATAGGGAGGCTGACTCTGCACCTATACGTATTGTCGGGCACGCAGAAGAATTATATGCTGAAGAAAAAAACAAGGGCGATACCTTTGACCGTGTTTATTGCGTTTTTGACAAGGATACCCACACTACTTTTTACAACGCGCTGGATAAGTTATGCAGCATGAAGCCAAAAGGTGTTTTTCAGCCCATAACGTCCATTCCTTGTTTTGAATATTGGCTGCTCCTGCATTTTGAATACATAACAAGGCCGTATAGAGGCAACGAAAGAGGCAAGAGTGCCTGTGACCAAGTTGTTCAAGACCTGAAAAGGCACATCATGGACTACGCAAAAAGCGACAAGGGCATATATGGCAGAGTGCGAGAGCTCACAAGCACGGCAATCAGACACAGTAAAAGGGCCCTGCGCGAAGCCGAAAGCGTCGGCGGCGATTGTTCAAAGACGGAGATGCATTCTCTCGTTGAATACCTAATAAAGCTAAAAAAATAGAGGCTACGAATTCCTAAGTGCCGCCCGCCAACGCCAGGACCTGAACTGCCAAGTTTAATTTGCGCACCCAACCCGCCTCACCTAAGGTAGCCAAAAATAACCCAAAGGGAGACCCATCATGTTCAAGAATTTTACGCGATTTGCTATACTGACGGTGCCATGGCTGCTTGGTGGCCAGGTTTTGGCTGCTGATACTGCACCGCCTGGCGAAGTATTGCTCATGCACGAGCTGGCGGAGGAGGTTTCGGCGGACCGCCTGCACAAGGACGTGCAAAAACTGGTGAATTTTGGCACCCGCCATACGCTTTCCGATACCAAAGCAGATACCCGTGGCATAGGCGCGGCGCGGCGCTGGATAAAAGCCGAGTTTGAACGCATTAGCGCTGAGTGCGGCGGCTGTCTTGAGGTGATCACCGTGGCCGATGTGGTCAAGGGTGAGCGGCGTATTCCTGATCCGGTTGAGGTAGTCAGCGTTATCGCCATCCAACGCGGTCAATTGGACCCGAATCGCTATGTGCTGATGTCTGGCGACATAGATAGCCGCGTGACCGACATTATGGATTTCACCTCGGATAGTCCTGGGGCCAATGACAATGCCTCTGGCATGGCCGGTGTGCTGGAAGCGGCACGGGTGCTGAGCAAACATAAATTTGCCGGTTCCATCATCTATGCCGGGCTTGCCGGCGAGGAACAGGGCCTGTTCGGCGGCAAGATTGTCGCCAAATATGCGCTGGAACACAATTGGCGCATCAAGGCGGTGCTCAATAATGACATGATTGGCAATATCAGCGGCATTGACGGGGTCGTGGACAATACGGTTGCGCGGGTGTTCTCAGAAGGCACACGGGATGTTGAAACCCCGCAGGAAGCCCGCATTCGCCGCTTTACCGGCGGTGAAGTGGATTCGCCTTCGCGCAATCTGGCCCGTTATATTGATCTGCGCGCCGATCGCTATATTCCCAATCTTAATGTGATGATGGTCTATCGCCTGGACCGTTTTGGGCGCGGTGGCCATCATCGCCCGTTTAATGCCGTTGGCATACCGGGTGTGCGGATTATGGAAACCCATGAACATTATGACCGCCAGCACCAGAATATCCGCACCGAAAATGGCCGTGCCTATGGAGACGTGATCGAAGGAGTGAATTTTGATTATGCGCGTAAACTGACGGCGCTTAATGTGGTCAATTTGGCCGAAATGGCTGGCGCGCCGCCCTTTCCGGCAGACGTAAAGATCAAGGGGGCGGTGCAGCCCTCAACGAAGTTGAGCTGGAAAACCATATCCGGTAAAGCGGCTGAAAACCTGGCCGGGTATAAGATTTACTGGCGTTACACTGACCAGCCGCAATGGCAGTATTCACGCTTTGTCGGCAAGGTGGATCATTACACCATGGAAAATATCGTCATCGATAATTATTACTTTGGTGTGGCCTCTGTTGCCAAAGACGGTTCGGAAAGTCCGGTAGTATTTCCTGGCCCCGCAGGATCGTTTGGCGACTGATTACGCGTGTCTAAAACGGATAAATGAACAGATTCTGGCGCGATATAATGAACAGTTCACACTATCTCATTCACGTTGTGCTCACATTTTATTTATCGCCCGTCATGGTGTTGTTATGATGCAATCTTGCACACATGGGGTATAGGTATGGCCAAGCGCCGCTGTAAAGGCGGTGTGCGAGGAACGAGATAAAGGAAAGATAATCTCATGAATGCTTATACAAAAATCGGTATTGCCACGGCTGCGGCCGCTTCTTTTGCCCTGACCGCCGGTGTGGCCAATGCCGCCAAGATCAAAGGCCCCAAGGAAAAATGCTATGGCATTACCCAAGCCGGTGAAAATAACTGCGCGAATCTGGCTGGCACCCATTCCTGTGAAGGTCAATCGACCGTCAGTTTCGATGCTGGTGAATGGAAATTTGTGGCCAAAGGCACCTGCACATCAACCGTAGTTGCCGATGCAGATGGCCATGAGCACAAAGGCCTGACCAAAGCACAAGCCAAAGCGGCCAGTGAAGCCTGATATCCGGCTTATCATTAAGACTGGAAACTGGCGGTGGCGACCCATGCGGTGCCGCCGCCTTTTTCTTGAAGGATGACTATGAAACCAACAGGCACATTACCGCTTCGCGCAGGGCTTGGCCTGAAACCTGAGCATTATCAAAATGCGCTGGATGCGGCTGAGAAAGCCGCCGGGGGCGGCCTGTGGTTTGAGGTGCACCCGGAAAACTATATGATTGATGGAGGGCCACGTCTGGCCTGGCTGGATGCCATTGCAGAGCGGTATCCCCTTTCTTTGCACGGGGTTGGCCTTTCTCTTGGCGGTCCGGAAAAACCCGATGAAGCGCATCTGGCGCGCTTAAAGAAACTGGTGGATCGCTATAACCCGGCCAGTGTGTCCGAGCATGTTGCCTGGTCGCGTCTGGGTAGCACTTATTTTGCTGATCTGCTGCCGCCCCCACCCACGCGCCAGACCTTGCAAACCCTTGGTGATCATATTGCCCGGACCCAGGATTATCTGGGCCGCCAAATTCTGGTGGAAAACCCGGCGCTTTATCTTTCACTGCAGGGCGATATTTCCATGGTGCAACTTTATGTTGAAGCCGCGCAGATGGCTGGCGCCGGTTTATTATTTGATCTGAACAATATTTATGTCTGTGCCCATAATGTGGGCGGCAGCACCCAGGACTGGCTGGAGGCGGTGCCTGCGGATCAGGTCGGTGAAATTCATCTGGCAGGCTATACGGCGCAAGATCGCGAGGGCGACGAAGTGCTGATCGATAGTCATGGTGCCCCGATCAGTGGTGCAGTTTGGGCATTATATGAAAGTTTTATTACCGATGCCGGGCCAAAACCCACTCTGATTGAGCGTGATGAAAATATCCCGCCCTTTGATGAATTGATGAAAGAGGCAGGGCAGGCCAATACTATTATGGATAGCGTTGCCAGGGATAGACAATATGGCTGAGCAGCGTGAATACTATGAAAAATTTGCCGCTGTTTTACGTGGCGGTGATGCAAGCGAACTGGGCCCATGGCTTGCGGACGCAAACCACAAAGAACGTCTGGCCATTCATCAGGGTAATTTTCGTGTCACTGCGAGCAAAGCCATGCAGGGCATTTACAAGGCCGTTCACCGGTTGGTTGGGGATGAATATTTTGAAGCCCTGATGGCAAATTTTCTGGCTGATCAGCCCCCAAAGACCGCCACACTGACTCGTTATGGTGAAGGTTTTTCTGATTTTCTTCGCGCTTTTGCCCCGGTGCAGGAAGACCTGCCCTGGCTGGCCCCGGTGGCCAGCCTGGATTGGGCCTGGTTTGCAGCTTATGGTGCAAAAAACACCCCCGCGCTCACCGCTAAAGATTTGCAGGGCGTGGCCGCAGAGCTTCTTCCCGCCCATGCGCCCGGCCTGCATCCATCGGTGCATCTGATGCGTTTTTCGGTGACGGCCTATTCAATCTGGCGCACCAATATCGAGGATGAGGACGTGCAGGCCGTGCCGTTGGAAACAGGGCAGGAATGGGCGGTGGTCTGGCGTGAAAATATGCAGATCAGACATCAGGGGATTATGCGCGCGCAATATATATTTCTGGATGCCATTGGCGATGGACAGGCGCTTGTTGAGGCCTGGACCGCCGCGCGGCAACATGATGCGCAGTTTGATCTGGCATTCGAGTTTGCACACTGGCTAAACGCCGGTGTTTTTAAGGGAGAGAAAAATGGCTGAGACAACATCCACGAATATGATGGGAAATCTCAAGGCGCTCTATTGCCGCTTTGTTGGCATGAGCAACGGTCTGCAGGGGCTGGCTTCACTGGCGGCGCGGCTGGTTATGGCGCGTATGTTTCTAAAATCCGGTCTGGTTAAAGTGCAGGATTTTGGCGGGGCGGTTGATCTGTTTGAGTATGAATATTTTGAAGGCATACCACATGGTCTGGCGATTATTGCTGCTGCCATGAGCACGTTTGGTGAAACCGTATTGCCGGTCCTGTTGATTGTCGGGTTTCTGACCCGCTTTGCCAGTGCCGGCTTGCTGGTGATGACGGCGGTCATTTCAACACTGGTATTCCCGGTCTGGTCTGAACTGGGTCAGAGATTATGGTGGAATGACCATGCCTGGTGGGCCGTAATTCTATTTGCCCTGTTGGCCTATGGTCCCGGCAATTTGTCGCTGGATGCCATGCTGGGCAAAAAGAAATAAGACCTGGGCTCACGCTCCGGCCCAGGCCAGTGCTTCGTCATAATCATCCTCGTCAAAGGCTTTGACTTCACCTTTGGATATGGCATCGAACAGTCTGGAAAAGAAATCCAGCCATTTGGGTGCACCAACGAGGGCGACCTTTTCAAAGTCATTCCAGTGCGCAAAGCCAAGGCGGGCATCATCCAGCATGGCCTTGGCTTCCCATCCCTTGAAATCATGGTCCCATTTAATGAGGACGCGCACTTTGCCCTGCGACTTGACCCGTTTATCTATGGCGGGCATGAGCACGTCTTCATAATCTTTTGCGGTCAGTTTGCCCGATATATGGAAACCAAGCACCGGGTTATCGGCAGATGTTGTATATGAAATCATGAGGGCCTCCTGTGATTGCTCTTACCACATCTGGTGGTTTTCCCGATCTGTCTCAATATCCTGCGGCACTGTGTCCCACACTGCGCCTCAGCGCTCTTTGGCCTTCTCAGATCACGAACAAGCGTTTATATGGCAGTCTTGATGTTTGCTGCGGGCCTTTGATCCCGCTGGAGGCGAGAATATGAATGACCTTTTATGCCGCGCCCGTGCGCGCGCCCTTGACCCTGCTGTGCTTGATCTGCCTGCCAGTAAATGGGGGGGCGATCTATCCAAAATTCGTATTGTAGTGGCCATGTCTGGCGGCGTGGACAGCACGGTAACCGCCGCGCTTCTAAAAGAGGCCGGCTATGATGTGGTGGGCATTACCCTTCAACTTTATGATCATGGCGCGGCGATTAAACGCAAGGGCGCCTGTTGCGCCGGTGATGATATTCACGATGCGCGTCTGGCCGCAGAACGCCTGGGCTTTCCCCATTATGTACTGGATTATGAAGGGCGCTTTTCGCAAAGCGTGATGGAGGATTTTGCCGATACGTATCTCGCCGGGCAAACGCCTATTCCTTGTGTGCGTTGTAACCAGAGCGTCAAGTTTGCCGATTTGTTGCGTACCGCCAAAGACCTGGGCGCGGCGGCGCTGGCCACCGGGCATTATGTGCAAAGGGTGCGAACGCCATCGGGTGTGCAAATGCACCGCGCTGTGGATGCACGCAAGGATCAGTCCTATTTCCTGTTTGCCACGACAAGAGAACAGTTAGAATTTTTGCGCTTTCCCCTTGGTGGTTTGCAAAAGGATGAAGTGCGCGCGCTGGCCGCTGACCTTGGCCTTGCCGCCGCGGACAAGCCGGACAGTCAGGATATCTGCTTTGTCCCCGATGGCAATTATGCCGCCGTTGTCGAGCGTCTGCGCCCCGGTGCGGTGCGCACCGGCGATATTGTCCACATTGATGGCCGGGTATTGGGCCGACATAAGGGTGTTATCCATTTCACCGTAGGGCAAAGGCGTGGCCTTGGCGTTGCGCTTGGCGAGCCGCTTTATGTGGTGCGTCTTGATGCGGCCAGTGCACAGGTTTTTGTCGGCCCGCGCGAAGCCCTGCTGACCTCCGGACTGGGCTTGCGGGAAATCAACTGGCTGGGCGATGAAAACCTTTCCGCCCTTAATGGCCGAAAGGTCGCGGTTAAAGTGCGTTCTACCCGTCCGCCATTGCCGGCGCATTTTATGACAGGCAATGCGGGTGCGCTGGAAATTGGTCTTGATCATGGTGATGAAGGGGTGGCACCGGGTCAGGCCTGCGTGTTTTATGAGCCTTCGGATACGCACTCCCGTGTGCTGGGGGGGGGCTGGATCACAAATACAAAAGCCATGATTTAGTGATAGGGTCCAAACCCAGTCAAAATACCCCAGTTGCAGTGCCGTTATTCTCTTGCCAGTTTTGCTGCAAAAGCGTTAATTATAACCTGAACAACCAAGGGGAGGCGTAAATGGCGCATATCGTAATCGTTGGGGCGGGCCTTGGCGGCGTGCCGATGGCATTTGAGATGCGTAACCGGGCGCGCAGCAGTGATAAAATCACTGTGGTTTGCGACCAGCCAACCTTTAATTTTACCCCCTCCAATCCCTGGGTGGCGGTGGACTGGCGTCAGGCCGATCAGATCAAGGTTGAACTGGCACCGGTCTTTACGCGCAAGAATATTGATTTTATTCATGCCGGTCTGGATAAACTGGATCCCAAAAATAATGCCCTGACCTTGAGCGACGGGCAAAGCCTTGCGTATGACTATCTGGTCATTGCCACCGGGCCTGAATTGGCATTTGATGAAATTGAAGGCCTTGGCCCGGATGGCCACACGGTTTCCATCTGCACCACGGACCATGCGGATAAAGCGCGCACCAAATGGCTGGAATTTGTCAAAGATCCCGGCCCGATTGTTGTTGGCGCGGCGCAAGGGGCTTCGTGTTACGGCCCGGCTTATGAATTTGCCATGATTATGGACACAGATCTGCGCAAGCGTAAAATCCGCGACAAGGTGCCGATGACCTATGTTACCGCCGAACCGTATATTGGCCATCTGGGTCTTGACGGTGTAGGCGATACAAAATCCTTGCTAGAAAGTGAAATGCGCAACCGGCATATTAACTGGATCACCAATGCGCGTATTAAGAAAATCACCGATGGCATGATGACGGTCGAGGAAATGAATGAGGATGGTTCGATAAAGGCCACCCACGAACTGCCCTTCAAGCACTCCATGATGTTGCCGGCATTTCGCGGGATTAAACCATTGATGGGACAGGAGGGACTGGTCAATCCACGCGGCTTTGTTACCGTTGATGAGCACCAGCAAAATAAAACCTACCCCAATATTTTTTCGGTGGGCGTGTGCATTGCCATTCCGCCGGTGGGGCCAACGCCGGTGCCGGTTGGGGTGCCAAAAACAGGGTTTATGATCGAAAGCATGGTGCGCGCCACCGCCCATAATATTCGCGCTATGCTTGATGGGCGCGAACCAACACACGAAGGCACATGGAATGCAGTTTGTCTTGCTGATTTTGGCGATGGTGGCTTTGCCTTCGTCGCCATGCCGCAAATCCCGCCGCGCAACGTCAATTGGGCCGCTGGTGGTAAATGGGTGCACTGGGGCAAAATTGCGTTTGAAAAGTTCTTCCTTGGCAAGGTAAGGCGCGGTGTTGCCGAACCATTTTATGAAAAAATGGCGCTGGATATTATGGGCATTACCAAATCAAAGAAGTAGACCAATTGTGAATTGGGCTTTTTTCTGGTCAATAAACTGAAATTCTGCTTTAGTGGTGGGAAGTATTAAGGGGAGTAGCCACCATGACAATTTTGAAATCCACCCAGATCATGTCTGATTCCAGCCAGTCTTTTGAAGATGCCATCTCCAATGGCGTGGAGCGCTTTGGCAAAACGGTCAAGCATGTGCGTTCAGCCAGCATCAACCATATGTCGGTCACGGTTGAAGATGGTAAAATCGATAAATACCGGGTCAATATTCAAATTACCTTTGAAGTAAAATAGCTTTTTTCAGCCGCCGGGCTATCTGCCGATAAACCTCTGCCGCCACTTGACGCAGGTGCGCCTTGTGCTCATGTTGCAGCGCATCAAAATAGCGTTTCGCGGAGTTCATTATGCCCTCATCCTCTGACCCTGTTGTCATCGTCGGTTATGCCCGCACCCCCATTGGCGGCCTGCTGGGCGAGATGACTCCGCTTAGCGCCAATGAGATGGGCGCTCTGGCCATTAAAGCAGCGCTGGACAATGCCGGTCTTGAAGGCGAAGCGGTTGAGCAGGCGTTTATGGGCTGCGTTTTGCCGGCCGGACAGGGCCAGGCACCGGCACGCCAGGCGGTGATCAAAGCCGGGCTTCCCATTTCCGTCGAGGCCACCACCTTGAATAAAATGTGCGGCTCAGGGATGCAGGCGGCGATCATGGGGCGTGATGCCATCTGTGCGGGTCAGGCGGATATCATTATCGCCGGCGGCATGGAAAGCATGAGCAACGCCCCCTTCTTGCTGCCTGAACAGCGCAAAGGCCATAAATACGGCCATGCCAAAATCTATGATTCCATGGCGCTGGATGGTCTGGAGGATGCCTATGCCCACGAGCCTATGGGCAAATTTGCCGATATGGCTGCGCAAAAATACCAATTCACCCGCGAGGCCCAGGATGCTTATGCGCTGGAGACACTAAGGCGTGCCCAAAAAGCCAGCGATAGCGGTGCCTTTGGCCGTGAAATCACCCCCGTCACCATCAAGACCCGTAAGGGCGAACTGGTGATTGAAACCGACGAATTACCGCGCCAGGCCCGCCCGGAAAAAATTCCACACCTGCGCCCGGCTTTTTCCAGTGATGGTACAGTAACGGCGGCCAATGCCTCCGGCATATCTGATGGGGCGGCGGCGATGGTGCTGATGCGCGAATCCCTGGCCAAAAAACGCGGCCTGACACCCATTGCCAAAATCGTGGCCACTGCCGCCCATGCCCACGAGCCGGAATGGTTTACCACCGCCCCGGTCCCGGCCATGCAAAAAGTGTTGAAAAAGGCTGGGTGGCGCGTGGAAGACGTGGATTTGTGGGAAATCAACGAAGCCTTTGCCGTGGTCCCGATGATCGCCATGAAAGAGCTGGGCATTTCTCATGACGTGATTAATGTGCATGGCGGAGCCTGTGCGCTGGGTCACCCGATCGGTGCTTCTGGTGCCCGAATCATGGCCACTTTGATGGCGGCGCTGGAACAATCTGGCAAAACCAAAGGCGTGGCCTCTTTGTGTATTGGCGGCGGCGAAGCCACTGCCATAGCGCTGGAAATGCTATAAACTTACCCGGTTGGGTTTGGTGGAATAAAATCCACTTAGTGAGAACTGATCCAGTTCAGAACCGGTTTCACCCATTCCTGGCGAGGCGTGAAGAACGCGCCATGTTCCTTGCCGGTGCTGATGGCGATTTCCTTGAAAGAAGTCACCTTGTCGCTGCGATCAATCAGTTGGCGGCAAGTGCCAAAGCGATCCGAGGTCTCATAAACAGAAAGCACGTCCCCGGCCAGTTTGATCTCTGGCCGCGCCTCTATCCATCCACCGCAACTGGCCATCAGGATGGTGTTCAGGTTTTCCATGGATAATTTGCTGGAAGCCAACGCCGTAATCATGCCGCCTCTGGAAAAACCCATTAACGTAATCTGTTTCGGTTTCACCCCGGCATCCATCAGCTTGTGCACATCTGCGGCCAGCTTGTCGGCCCAGGCGTTGGGGTCGGTGCCTGCCGGGCGATGATAGGCAATCAGATTAAAATCAGAGGCCGATAAGGCCGCCTTGATGGCCGGAAAATCATAGGTGCCAAAGCGCGGATGCACCGGGGTTTCATTGGTGCCCTCGACAATAAAACCGTGGGAATAAAAAACGTATTTTTCTGCCGGATTGATGCTTTCGGGGAACCCGGTAAACAGGGTCCCGGCCTGCGCATTTTGCGTATTTATGGTCATAACCACTCCAAAAATGAAAAGAAGGATGAACCAGTGGGTTTTTGATGTGATCATGCGTTATCTCCAAAGCCGCGCGTCATCATGGCACAGGCTTGCCCTTCTCTCCAGATGGAAGGGCAGGGCGGTATTGCGCCCCATCCTTCGACAAACTCAGGACGAGGTTTTTCGTTAATACAAATACACTTTATGGTGATCCTGTCCAACCATGAAAGAAGTTCCGCGTCTCGCCTTAGGGCGTGCCGGGAAACGCCGGGCAAGGACACGTAATCGTCATTCGGGTTAAGGCCATGACAGCAGTATTCCCTCTTCCTTGGGGAGGGGGTATAGTTATCTCCCTTCATAAATAAAATGGTGCCTCTGACGTAATTACGAGCCTACAATCGATTATTAAAAGCACCGAAGATCCGTTCAATAGTCACCGCCATCAAATGTTATTGGTTCTGTCGTTAAGCCTTTGATTGTATAAGGACTGCCCTCACCCAAAAAGCCCATTTTATTAATAAATTCACCATAAATTATTGTACGAAAAGGGCCTATGTCAGGATTTCCTATATTCTGCATAGAAGCGTTCCAGTAACCGGCAAGCCATTTAAATTTTTTATACGCAGCAGCATCAAGCAGAATATTTTGTAGATTTTTTGAGATGGCGGCTTTCGTTTTTTTTATTTTTTCCAGTTTTTCTGTTACAGGCAATCGGGCTTCCCGCGCAAAAGTTTTGAGAGTATGCAAAAAACAAAGGCCGTCGTTAAGATCGCGTACTATCCATTCGGTAATAATACTTTGGTCAGCAAGAGTATCTATCACTTTTGGTGACAGAATAACGCGAGGTTGCACGGCTTTAGTTGCCTCCAAATTGTAGGCTTCGACTAATGCTGGGCCGAACACGGCTTTATCGTCGTGGATAATCTTCCCAATCACGATTGCGCCACGCAAAAGAATACCTACTTCCATCAATTTTTCACTGATTGTGGTAATGCATTCAAAAAGTTCGGAAATGTCTTTAGAGTTTGCATCTACCGAAATTACAACGTTGTCTGAGAAAGTTGTGGCTATGAAAGATGAGCCATTTTGTTCACCAGGTTTCGTAGTATGTTCACGCAATATGGCTAATGCATCATAAACTGGTGCCATTTGGTCAAAATTACTCTGTGATTTCGCGATTAGATTTTTAAAGCCTAATATGTCTATGAATGCGACACATCGATCTTCATATTCCATCTCAAAATTTGACACCCAATTACTCCCATACCTTACTCAATTGAAATAAATCGTGCATCACCGACATTCTGTTCGATATTACATTTTATTGCAGCATCAATAGCCAAGTTAAAAGCGGCATCAATATCATGCTTTGTAAATGGCTTTTCTAACAAGATCTTTGCTTTTTCCATTGTTTTTTTACCACACAACTCGTCATGCCCCAAAAATTTAATACACTGAAGCTTTATGTTGGAAACAGTAATTTTGTAGGCGTCGGGTTGTCTCAGCTGTTGATTAAAATACAGCAAGGCCAAATTTATATCATCCAACGACACCTCACCTAATCGTTCTATGCATAAATTTTTTCCAATAGGAATAAATGTCCCAATTTTACTCGCCAAAAAGTAGTTAAAATTTTCCACTCCATTTTCAATTATCTTCCCATCTGGCCCATAACTAGTAACAACAACAGACTCATGAGGCTCTCTATAATCTATATTATTTTTGTTAATATACATTATCATTATAGCTCCCATGAATGCAGCAAACAACAACAAAAAATATATCCTTACAAATGCATTGGGGCCCTTCCAAAAAGCATCTATATTTTGTAATATTAGTTTTTTCATGGGTGGCAGCTCCTTGTGCATGCGGAGTTATAAGATTTATATAAAAATACCGCCCCATTCAACTATGTTACAATTTATGGTCTATTACTTCTTCCACCGCTACATTTAAACTCGGCCACGGCCCCGCTTATGGGGTCTGGTTGGCCGCCCTCACCGACCTTGTTGGCTTCCTTGCCGATCAGCTTTACGTCCTGGGCGATGATGTGCCGCCGCTCTGTGCGGCCAATGTCCCAGGGCGCGCCGTTCTCGAACTTGTCTTCGGAACTTAGGTGGAAGAGCGCCAAAGCTTCGGCATAGGTTTTAAGCTGATAGCACTTAATCGGCGCGCCGGTTATCCGATCAAAGGCCATGGCAACGGCTAGGTCACTATCGCGCTCAAAGGGGGCGATGGGCTTGGGGATATGCTCTTTGGGCGGTCGTCCGCGCTTTGTCGGGTCTATGAAGTCATCCATGATTGGTGCGGCAAAGGCACCTGTGCGGGCCATAGGGGTCACCAGAAAGCCAAAGGGCTTCACTTGTTGCGCGTAGGCCTTGCCGTCATTGTAATGTCGCATCCAGCGCAGCAAGGCCGGACTTGTCGCGCCATAGCGACTAAGGGCGCACTTTTGTAAAGCCGGGTGATAATCCAGCGGCACCTGGTTGGGGTTTCCAGCCAAGGCAGCGGCCAGAAGAAAAAACCAATAATCGTATTGCCAGCGCTTCACGCCGATTTGCGATAACGGTGTGATGGGCGGTGGAACATTAATCGCCGCCTCACCCTCCCCATAGGGCTCCATCAGATGGCCCAGGCCATGGGCGGAAGCTTTTCTGATGATGGGCTTGCCATCTGTGCCTTTGTTAAAGAGCGCATAGCGTTTGGCGGAAATGGTATAGCAATAAAGCGGCTCAAGAACGTCTGTGCCGGGCAAATAGTTTTCGCATTCCATATCCAGTATGGAGCCGGGCTTCTGATAGGGATTAAGGGGCACAAACCAGTCAATGACACGTTGGCCACCTTTGATGAACTCGTCCCTCTTCATGGCCTCAGGCTTGGCCATAGCAATGCTGTCGGTATCGCAGAACACCCAGTCCAAGCCTTGATCGGCGGCAAGGCGTTCAGCCGTTGCTAACATAAGACGCGCCGCGCCCGTTATTAACGTTGCCAATAAGGGATGAAAGAACTTTCCCGGCTCTTCAATGGACTTTGATAACGTTTCAAACGTTAAGTCATCTGGGCCATAAACCTCAATGGGTTCATACTTAGGCGCGCTATCCTTATTAACTTCAACGAATATCCCGTAACAAGTGGAATTGGCAATGATTTTAATGGCTTGCTGTAACGGATCATTATTAGCCTTAGCGTTGTCCCTAAGGTCAACAAGTCTTGTAAACATGTCATCATTACGTGGGTCGATACGATAGTTAGCCTTACCAAAGAGGTTGACCGGCGTTAAGCCCTGTTGCATTTCGCCGGGACGATAACTGATGGCCTTGTCGATAACCGGGGTTTTGCCGGTGAGTAGTTTTGATGCCAACACATCGGCCAAGGTGTACCAAAGACCTTGATCTGACGTTACGCGGTTAAGGCCGATGGTGAGGTTGTCTTTATCGGGTGCGTATTTGGTGCGAGCGGGTAAGACGTCCTCATTAGCTTCAAGTCGGACAAGGGTTGGTAAGCCTTGCCATGTCTTGGGGTTTTGAAGATCGGCAAGCGTTATGGCATCAAGAAAGGCCTGCGTTTCTGACGTTGTATCTTTCTCAGTAAAACCATCGGCAATAACAAAGGCGTTCAAGCCCATAAGAGCGTTCACGGTTGGATACATGGATTTAAAGTCGCAATAGAGCACTTGGGTCGGAACACGCCTGATGCGCACTTCGGCGCGCCCCCCAAAATAGGCAGACATGATCTGACCAAAATGCTCACGCGGTATATCTGGCTGACAGGCCAGCAAGGGCCGAATGCCCATTTGATTTAAGTACGCCTTGCCAATGCTGGCTTCGCTTAGAATGTTATGCAGGGGCGTATCGAGGTTATGGGCCGCATACAGGCCTTTAAGAGCGTCATAGCACTCCCAGGTCGCTTGCACGTCGGCGCGGGCATAGTCGAGATAGGCTGCGCTGATCATGCCGCCATGTTCGTCTGTGGCGTGCTTTTGGGTGGGTACATCCAAGAACGCGGCCAAGCTTTTTAAGCTATGTTTGGTGCTGGTCAGGGCTGCGCTGATGGTCCGAAGATCAATAAAAACCCCGCGATGATGGGGCACCTCAAAGTCCCGGTTGCGCATGCCGCGTCCGGTGTCTTGCGTCGCAGGCTTGGCAAAATCCATCAAAGCGGCGGTTGAGCTAAGGTGCTTCACCCTGACATGAGGGTCTGACTTGTAAGGCGAGAGCGGAAAAGAAAACCCGCCGCGCATATTGCCCCGCGCCTCACCCTGGTTCAGCGCGATGCGGGAGATATCAAAGGGTAGGTTAAACCCGACGATGGCAGCTCGCATTTTAAAGCCGATTTTGAGAAAGGCTTTTTTACGAAACTCTTCGACCGTTCCTAGATTCAGGCCGTGCTTCTGTGCGTAGGCCTTTACGGTTAGCCATTCATCGGGGGTTAGCTGGCCTGGCTCATAAAACAGGCCTTCATTTTTCAATTTGCCGTCTTTACGAACCTGATAAAAACCCACACGCAAAGTCTGCGTGGCATCAATCGTGGTCTCGCAATCAAAGATCAACGTGTAGGGCGAGGGCTCATCCTTGGTCTTAGCCCGTGGCTTTGATCCCTCCGGCATTGCGTCTGGCGTTGGGGTGTAAGCGCGGACATAAAGCGACCTTGGTTCACCGGGCTTCATGTCGATTCCCCTTCTATGGGAAGCAGCACATGGGCTTGCTCCAGGAGCCATTGCCCGAAGCCTTCAAGCGTGCCGGCAATACCCCGAAACCAGGCTGCAAGCGCCATGAGATAACGCCCAATGGTTTCCATCATTGGGTTGTCGGTTTCTGGACTATAGGGATAGTCTTTCTCAGCATCGCTCTCCTCACGATGACAATTCCGACAAAGGGCACCCCCATCATCATGAATGCTCTTGGGGACCATGTGGGCGAGCTCTAACGCGGCTGGGTGCTTGTCATAACCGCACTTAATGCAAATGGGATGGCGGGTGCGCAATCGCTTGCAATCTTGCTCGCGGCGTTCTTCTTCAGGGGTAATAATATCATCCATGGGAAATCTCCTTAATTACTGATGATTTGATAAATTTCATGAAAGGGCGGCTCATCCTTGGCGGCATAGCGAAGAAGAGCATTGGGGTCGGTTTCAAAGGGATGGGATCGCCCCTTAACGTCGGTCAGCTCTTGGCCAACAAAGGGCTCCATATGCGAGAGGTCGCCGCTCATGACGAACCTATGGACCGCATTGTGATAACCGCCTGCTTTGCTGGCTTCATCAAAGCTTGGCACCGTGACTGCTTTAACATTAGAGCCCACAATCACCGGAACACGTCTCGGTCGGTTATCGCTCATTTGCCATGTGCGGCCTTTAAGCCGGGCAATGTTGTTTTGTTTGATAATGCGCCCCAAGCGCTCCACGGACATATGAGCTGCTCTGGCTGATGTGCTTAACGCTTTGCCATCATGCATAAGCCGGATGGCGGCCTCTATCTTGGCATCGCTGACCGGGGCAGTGGGCCTCATGCCGGACAGAAGCCGCTCACCGGCTTTAGGGTGGCCCCGCGCTTGCGCCCGGCTTAAGCCTTTGGCCTTGCCCCGCGCCAGGCGGCGGCGGTACTCGGCTTTGTAGTTACGTTGTTTGGGCATCACGGTTGATCCAAATGTGTTTGCACGCTGATTCGCGCGAATAATTTGAATGTAATCGACCGCAGAATCGCGATATTCGTTTTGGATGTAAGTTGTAAATGAGCTCCAGAATGATCACCCCAAAACAGCTTGTCGCTGAATTGAAATGCCCAGGCATCACTATCAGCAAGCGTCGTCTGACGGATTGGCGGGCAAAAGACTTATTACCGCCACTTACAAAGCACGGACTTGGCCGGGGCAAAGGCTCAATCAATGTGTGGGCAGATAGAAGTGTGGTGGATCAGGCGGTTGCCATTCACACGCAACTAAATCAAACACGCCGCACAGATGATGTGCTCCTCCATTTATTCTTTTCGGGGTATGACGTCCCCGTGGAAAGGGTGCGTTCGGCTTGGGTAAAAGGCCTTTCCCATTTTATAACGACCACCAATAAAAGTATTCAAAAAAGCAAAGGAAATGAGTTGGCCTTTATTGAAGGGGCAATGAAAAAACTTCAACCAAAAACCACAAAAAAAAACAATCCACCAGATAATATGTCCGAATTAATACGGGAATTTCTGGAATATATTTTTGACCCAAAATATGAATTAGAGAGCGAAAGCAGCGCAGTTTTAATTATTGATGCTTTAAAAATAAAAAACACAGATAAAAATTATGCAGAGATTGTTGAAAATTATAAATTAGCCCAAAAAACCGTATTAAGTTTTCTAAAAATTCAAGATCAATACGAACTTATCTATAATGCCTCCAATTATGACCTAACAGAAGCCCAAAAATTTATAAAATTATGGGGAACCGTTTTAAATCATTGGGTTGCTTTACAAAATAGAGAAATGACCGATGAAGAAAATTACCTCCTGTCTCTTGCTCAATCTGCAGAAGTTGGTCAAGTAATTTGCTTGTTCATATTATTTTTTGCTCAAAAAACTTCAGGACGTGGAATCCTTGGAGCTCTTGAGGACTGGGCAAATAAAGGGCTCAAATTGTCTGAAAACGACCTACCTGCCCTTAAAGAAAGTCTTAAAAAAGATGCGCCTTGGCTAGAAACATTTATGCAAAAAACTACCCTTCTTTTTAACACCATAGATGAACTCCATGATATTAAGTTTTGATTTTTTTTGTCTATTTTCTGAACCCCATTTTTATTAATTAAAACCGTAAAATTCCTTGTTCTCATAGCGCTTTAGGCTTTAGAATCTGGCTCACCGAGGGGCTCCTTTTTTATGAGGAAACGGGATCATGAATGCTCATGCAAAAATCGACTCAAAAACAAGCATAGACGATTGGGCGGAGCGATCCCAATTCTGGCTTGGCACCTATACTGACAGCTTGCCCAAGCGCAAGCGCCGCGAGCGTGAGCCGTCAGCTTTGGTGCTAACCGGGCAAGGCTTGTCCATACGGGTTGATAAAGGTGCGCTTGTCATTCGCGATGGCAATACGCACTATCCGGCGCAAGTTAAACAATGGCGTTTCTTCAAAGGCGCAATCGACTTGCCGCCCCGCATTGTTGTTATCGACGGTTCCGGAAACATCACCCTGGATGCAATCGATTGGTTAGCTGAGCAATCCATTCCCCTCATTCGTTTACGTTGGGATGGCCATGCCAGTTCCGTTATGCATGGATCAGGCTATGCCGCCGACCCCAAGAGGGTGGCCTGGCAATTAGAGACGCGTGCAGACGAGGCGGCCCGCATTCGCTTTGCTAGTCCGCTCATCACACGCAAGATCAAAGAAACTCTCATCAACTTAAAAGAGCACTTGCCCGCCTCAAGAGCGCGAGATAATGCCATTATCACCGCCAAGGACGTGCTGAGCGACCTTAGGGCTTTCACACCCACTACGGCGAGTGAGTTGTTAGGCTTGGAGGGTAAGTGTGCGGTTGCCTACTTTAGGGCCTGGAACACAATTGCCATTCAATGGAAGGGCCTCAATCAACACCCAATTCCCGATGAGTGGCTGAAATACGCCTCACGTTCGGCCTTAAGGTCGCGCAAGACCGCACGTAACAGACGGGCAACCCATCCCATCAATGCCATGCTCAACTACGCTTACGGAATGCTCGAAGTGCAAACCCGTATCGACATCATCACCCAAGGCTATGACCCAACAAAGGGCATCATCCATGGCGAGAAATACAATGACCGCCATACCTTCGTCTTCGACCAGATGGAGCCCTCTAGGCCATTAGCAGATCGTCGCGTGTTAGCGTTGATTAAGAACAACACCTTCTCACCCTCAGACTTTCCCTTTAACTCAGCCGGGACGTGCAGGCTTAATCCAGAGTTGGCGAGGGTTGTTGCGGGGTGCTTTAACAATGCAGCTTTATAAAGGTAAGGTTGTAACATGTTGATATATAACAAAAATATACAATATTATCACACGCTCATCATTAACGTTGAAGGCTGTTACAACAACAATAACTGCCTTTAACTATCATTTAGGCCTGATTACCATTTTCACCCATCCCATAACACAGATCGAAATCAGGCCCATAAGCGCTGACTGGGGACAGTTGACAGCGCTGGCTAATTCACCCACTTCAGCTCCGTCTTCGAATTCAAAATTTTTTGCTATAAAGTAAGACTCATCTTTGGTTAACTCTGCCACGACAATTGTGAAATCGCTAGCAGATTAAATGAGCCAATTGATTATAAGCTTATGTCAGGTACGGGGGTGAAAGTTAACTCTTCCACCCATGCGCTTCATAGATAGCCGAGTAATTATCCATGGATATGTACTGTATTCCTAGGTTTTTTAGAAAGACCTTACGATACTGTTTATGGATCGATGCTGTATCAATGAACCATGTTGATTGCCTAAGATTAGGCTCAAGTTTATATAATCTTGCGCGCTCCAAAAATAGCCAACGGAAGAATGTTTCATCTTTACCAAAGCCGAATCCCATCACTATTAGGGGGCAGAAGAAAAAAGCATCCAGCCAAGTGTTTTCGCCACTCCAACCACGGTGTGGTTCTTTGGCACAAGCTCGAACACCACCCTTATTGTAAATTAACTTCCGTGCCCGTTGAACTGAACCCATATAATGCGTCAACCCCAGCCTAATACTCCTGTAGTACTTCATCATTCCATGGGCATGCCAAATGGCGAAACTTGACCGAGGGTTATGTACCGCCTTGTTGGCAAAATACGAGGTCCATGGATAGAAATCTGTAAAGCGATCCTTACCTCGATAGAAATTTGCATCCACAGAGAGGGAGAGATTTTCATCGAAGTTAACAGTAATAACTGGCGTGTTGTATTTCTGAGCCCATTTCAGAATATCCGTGTGATGACCAGAGGGTCGCCATGTCTCCATTTCTTTGCAGAACGCACGCTGAAGGCTCCCTCTATCGCTAGAGGGTTTTCCAAGGTCAAGGATATCAAAAAATTCTGTGTTTGACATCCCCAACAAATCTTCGGGCGCAAACTCAATATTACAAGAGGTCGCAAGATTTCTTAGTAAGTCATTCCAACTAGAATTTTGATGATTATTATATTGATTAATACCATTACCAATAAGTAGCGCAGGATTTATATTTCTTTCCAACACTTCGTCTAAAGTATCCATTGCGCTACCCTTCAATAATTGTCTGATTCAATGATAGGTTTATTGATTTTAACGAGCAACCTTGATCAAGAATTTGAACCGCTCCGGGTTTGTCGGAGACTCCTGATCTATAGTAAAAGGAGCCATTATGAGCAATGCGAGAAACAGATTTTCACTTGAGGTGCGAGCGCGAGCGGTGCGGATGGTGCTGGAGAATGAGAGCGTCCATCCTTCCCGCTGGGCGGCGATCACATCGATTTAGGCTAAGATTGGGTGCGTACCACAAACCCTGAGTAGTTGGATCAAGCGTAGAGAAGTCGATAGCGGCTGACCTGCCAGCCAACAATCCTGCGGGCAAAGGTATCGATAATAAATGCCCCATAAACGAACCCTGCCCATGTGGAACCATAGGTAAAATCTGATACCCACAACACATTGGGTGCAGGGGCATGGAACTGCCCGCTGAAGCCGAGCAGAATTATTATGCAGCACTCGACAAAATCCCGAGAGATGCATAACTTAAGCCAAATAGCCTCCGGTAAACCCGGGACGGTGCATAAGGGTTTATTGCAAAAGTGAATCATTCTGGAGACGAACGTACGTTTAAGTGGTGGCAAACCACTATCCATATTTTGGTGTCATTTCCACTATTGTACATACTCGTATTTGCAATAGGGTTTTTAATGGCAATTTTTTCGGATGGGTTCGAAGGCATATTTGCCTTTACGTCGCGATTTGGGCAGTATTTAGCAGCGTCCATCCTAGCCTTAATATTACCTACAACGTTTCTCCCGTCCTCAAATACATTAATTGTCTTCACCGCTTATGGGGCGATAACAGGAATGTTAATAGCCGTGGTGTTAGTCGGTAGCCTTCTTCTACCGGTAACAGGCTATGATAAGTTGACATGGTTAGAGGCTATAGCTGGTTATGTTGGAATAGTGGTTGCGCCTATTTACTTGAGGTTTAATTACAATGATTGAGATTGACATAGATGATAGATAAAGGCTCTTGCTACGATATAGTTAGCAATATGTCTTATCTGGCCAAAGGGAGCTAGACTCTGATTTGTGTCGCCTGCGCGGATGACGGCTTTAAAAGCTGGAAACCATTGCCAGAGAACTGCGCCCTGCTGGATTAAAGCTGAGGGGTATTTCGGCAAGTCTGAGGTCATCCCACGGCTGAATTGAGTCAGCATCCTGTAAGAATGCCACCAACCTATTATATGGCCCAGTGCATTGTATTGTTATGAATTTTATTTATTAAGAGAGATAACTATACCCCCTCTTCCTTGGGGAGGGGGTGAGCAGAAAATGTATGAATTACATTTCCGACGAACGGTGAGGGGCCGGGGCCAGCGTGATAACAGGTGCGCCGTCATCGCGTTGCAAAACGCAATCCAGTATTGCATCACAACTGGATACCGTCTTTCGACGGTATGACGGGGCGGTTTTGTGGTTGTGTCTGCCCCCTGTGCCCGCGAAGGCGGGTATAGCAATGACGATATGGGTGTCATGACCCGACTTATTCGGGTTATCCAGATTGGCATACTTGTGGCTCTGGATTGCCGGAACCAGTCCGGCAATGACAAAACCATAACCGTGTCACCCCGGCGAAGGCCGGGATCCATCTTGTATGTCGTGCTGTCTAGCCCACTGAGAAATATTGCTTCTGATCTCTTCCAAGGATTGTTTTATCTGCTGGACATTTTCATCCGTCAGGTGTCTTGAAAAACTGGGGTGTTCTACTGCTAGGTGCTCAATAACTTTTGAAATATTCGATATGATACGTGGCATACCTGACAGTTCAATTGACCACCCCAATTCCCCAAAATGCACAAATTGATCTCGAAAACCACTTAAGGTTTTTATGTCCAATTTTGATTGTTCTGCAATAATCAAGGTATATGGACAAGGGAGAAACTCAGGGTCCATAGTTTTCTTAAAAAGCTCAGGAAAGTAGTCAATACTATTCTGAACGAGTCGCGACCATGCTTCTGCATCATCGCTATTTTCGTTTAACAATTCTAGGCGTTTTTTTGCTTTTTTCTTTTTAAGAATCGAAATCCCATGCGCATCATAACCATCAAGTGCACAAATAAAAGTGATATGGATAGTCTGGTGCAAAGAGATTATGAGCCATTTCCATTTTCTTATATCCTCGATGAGACATTTAGAGAGAAAGGCAGAATGTTCAATTGAGTCAATTAGTTCTTGATGTTCGTCCGTTCTGAACCAAATACCTTCTGTGGTTTTCCCGTCCTCATCCATCACACCCTCTATACATCAACCTCGGCGCTAAGGGCGTTTTCCTGGATGAATTCGCGGCGGGGTTCCACCACATCGCCCATCAGCTTGGTGAAGATGTCGTCGGCATCGTCGGCGTGTTCGACGCGCACTTGCAAAAGCGAGCGGGCATTGGGGTCCAGCGTGGTTTCCCAGAGCTGGTCGGCATTCATCTCGCCAAGGCCCTTATAGCGCTGGATGGAAAGCCCGCGTGAGCCTTCGGCCAACACCGTGCGGAACAGCTCCATCGGCCCGTGGATGACATTTTCGCGGCCCTTGCGCCGATAATGCGAAGGCCTGGCATAGGTCTGTTGCAATATATCCTGCATTTCGTGCAGGCGGCGCGCATCGGCGGAACGGCGAAAGGCAGCATCAAACACAATGGCTTCGCGCACACCGCGCACTTCGCGGGAAAAGACGATAGCATCATCTTCACCAAATTCGCCGCGCCAGTCATCCTCGCCCTCCTGGGCAATGGCGTTCAGGCGCGTTGCAGCAAGGTCCAGCGCGTCCTGCGCAACATGATCGGCAAACACGCCGGTAATAGCGGCCTGGGCAATAATCGTCCCCGGCGCGCGGGCCTCCAGCCGGGCAATGATCAGGCTGGCTTTGGCCCCTTCATCGATCAGCGCGCGTAAATGTTGCCCGGTGATCTGCTCGCCACCCGACAGCTCCAGCACCGCCTCGTCCGCCCCCTCATCCAGAAGGTAGGCATCCATCTCGTCCTGATCCTTCAGATAGCGTTCAGAGCGGCCCTTGGAGGCTTTATAGAGCGGGGGCTGAGCGATATAAAGATAACCGCGCTCGATCAATTCTGGCATTTGGCGGTAGAAAAAGGTGAGCAATAGTGTGCGGATGTGTGCACCGTCCACATCGGCATCGGTCATAATAATGACCTTGTGATAGCGCAGTTTTTCAATGTTAAAGTCATCGCGGCCAATGCCGGTGCCAAAGGCGGTGATCAGTGTGCCGATCTCGGCTGAACCCAGCATGCGATCAAAGCGGGCGCGCTCTACATTCAGGATTTTCCCGCGCAAGGGCAAAATCGCCTGATTTTTGCGATCCCGGCCCTGTTTGGCCGAGCCGCCGGCGCTGTCCCCTTCGACGATGAATATTTCAGCCTTTGCCGGGTCACGTTCCTGACAATCGGCCAGCTTGCCGGGCAGGGAGGCAATATCGAGAGCCGATTTGCGCCGGGTCAGCTCGCGCGCCTTGCGCGCCGCTTCGCGGGCGGCGGCCGCCTCGACAATTTTTTGCACAATGTTTTTGGCTTCCGCCGGGTGTTCTTCAAACCATTCGGACAGCCCCGTGCCCATCAGACTTTCGACCACCGGGCGCACCTCAGAGGAGACCAGCTTGTCTTTGGTTTGCGAGGAGAATTTGGGGTCCGGCACCTTGACCGAAAGCACACAGGTCAGTCCTTCGCGGGCATCATCCCCGGCCAGAGAGACTTTTTCCTTTTTGGCCACGCCCATCTGACCGGCATAAGTGTTAATGGCGCGGGTCAACGCCCCGCGAAACCCGGCCAAATGCGTGCCGCCATCGCGCTGGGGGATGTTGTTGGTAAACACCAGCACATTTTCATGATAGCTGTCATTCCACCACAAAGCTGCCTCCACGGTGATGTCATCGCGCTCACCACGGATCAAAATAGGCTCTGGCAGCAAGGCAGACTTGGTGCGATCCAGATGGCGCACAAAGGCCTCGACCCCGCCCTCATAGTGCATACTGGTTTCAAATGGCTCCACGCCGCGCTCATCACGCACATTAATGGTTACGCCGGAATTCAAAAACGCCAGTTCGCGCAAACGGTGCAACAGGGTATTTCGATCAAAATCCACCATGGTAAACGTATCTGTTGAGGGCCAGAAACGCACCATGGTGCCACTGCGATCCGGCGCATCGCCCGTTACCACCAGATCGGCTTCCGGCTCGCCATGGGCAAAGCGCATGAAATGTTCTTTGCCGCCCCGCCAAATAGTCAGATCCAGCTTGACCGATAGCGCGTTGACCACTGACACACCAACCCCGTGCAGGCCACCGGATACCTTATAGGAGTTTTGGTCAAACTTACCGCCGGCGTGCAATTGGGTCATAATCACCTGGGCCGCCGACATGCCTTCTTCGTCGTGCATGGCGGTGGGGATGCCGCGTCCGTTATCGGCCACACTGACCGAGCCATCGGCGTGCAAAACCACATCAATAGTGTCGCAATGACCAGCCAGGGATTCATCAATGGCGTTATCGACCACTTCATAGACCATGTGGTGCAGGCCTGAGCCATCATCGGTATCGCCAATATACATGCCGGGGCGTTTGCGCACCGCATCCAGGCCCTTGAGAACCTTGATGGAATCGGCGCCATATTCGTCGCCATCAGTATTATTATTTGCGTCTTGATTCGTTTGCTCTGTCATAGGGTTAAACTAGCCTGCCGAAGCCTTGGAGGCGAGCAAAAAGCTGTGTTTTGCCGGTGATTATTTTACCACTTCCTTAATCGTCACCCCGTTGAAAAACGGGGTCCAGTGTGGCGTCTCATCCATGACCATTTGAGCAGAGTAAATAGAAGGACTGGATACCGGCGTATCCCGGTATGACGGCGGCGGGGTTTCGCGTTTGGTCCTCTGACTTCAGCTCAGGGCCGATGGTGTCGGCGCTTATTCCACTGCCCTTGCGGTGCCCTCTGCGACCTCAAAACACTGCCCCCGATCCCCGAACGCCTCAAATAAATGTTGGTCGGTACCGGTCAGCCAACCCTGGCCTTGCATGGCGCAAACCTCGTCAATCAGGGCGGCGCGGCGGTTTGCATCCAGATGGGCACAAGCCTCGTCCAGCAAGACCAGCGGGGCGGGGGTGTTGTCCTTGGCTGCCACCGCGCGGGCATGGGCGAGGGTCAGGCCGATCAGCATGGCTTTTTGCTCACCGGTGGAGGAAAGCGCCGCCGGCATGGCTTTGGCCCGCCACAATACATGCAAATTGGCCCGGTGTGGACCGCTTAAACATCGCCCGGCGGCCCCATCACGATGGCGCCCTCTGGAAAAACCTTGCACCAGAGCATCCAACAGGTCCGGCGCAGTGACTTCCGGCGCATCCTCATAGAGCGCTTCAAGGTGCAGATCAGCCTGCGGGAATGCACTTTGTGCGCGTGCATTGATCTGCTCTTGCAAATGCGCCAACGCATCGGCTCTGGCGCACATGATCTTTACCCCGGCTTCGGCCATCTGTTGCTCGCAGGCTTGCAGCCAGGCAGGGTCCGCACCGCCTTCATCCAAAAGCCGTTGGCGGTCGCGCATGGCGCGCTCATAAGCCGTGGCATTGCGTCCGTGTTCGGGGTGCAGGCTGAGCACCAGACGATCAAAAAACCGCAGACGCGCGCCGCGTGGCCCGGCAAACAAACGATCCTGCGCCGGGGTTAGCCAGACCAGACGCAAAAGATCGGCCAACGCCGAAGGCCGGGCGTTTTGCCCATCTATGCGCACCCGTCGGCTACGCTTTTGCGGATCAAGCCCTGTGCCAAGCGCAAACGGATCATCCTCGTCGTGCTTTAGCTGTGCGTGAACCCCCCAGGCACCGCTTGCACAGCCATGGCGCACCGGGGCATCCAGCGCGGCGCGGCGCATCCCCCGGCCCGGCGCCAGAAAAGATATAGCTTCCAGAATATTGGTTTTACCGGCACCATTGGCACCAAACAAAACAACCGGGCGTTCATCCAGCGTCAGCGCCAACGCCGCATAGGAGCGAAAATCCTGTAATTGAAGGGCCGTTAGCGCGCTCACACCCGAAGCGGCATCAACACATAAAGCGCCCCGGTATCCCCATCATCCTCAACCAGTGATGGAGAGGCGCTGTCTGCAAAACGAAAGACCGCATCATCAGTTTCAATCTGGCCCAATATGTCCAGAAGATAACGGGCATTAAAACCAATCTCCATTGGCTCGGCGTCATAATCCACCGAAAGCTCCTCGACCGCCAGCCCTGCTTCGGGGTTGTTGACGGTCAGTGTCAGGGTGTCCGCCTCAAGGGTCATTTTTACCGAACGGGACTTTTCCGCTGATATGGTTGCCACCCGATCCACGGCAGCGGCAAACACATCGCACTCAATTTTAAGGGTGTGCTCATTTTTGCGCGGGATAACCCGCTCATATTCAGGAAACGAGCCGTCAATCAGCTTGGAAGTCAAGGTGGCCGCGCCAATGGCAAAGCGAATTTTAGCCTCCGAGACGCCGACCATGATCTCCGCATCCACGCCATCCAGCAGGCGGCGCACTTCCTGCACCGTTTTACGGGGAATAATAATGCCGCTCATGCCAGCGGCACCATCAGGCAGAGGTATCTCCGCCAGCGCCAGGCGGTGCCCGTCTGTGGCGACGGAGCGTAAATGTGCACTGTCGCCATCTACGGCGTGAAGGTGGATGCCATTCAGGTAATAGCGGGTTTCTTCGGTTGATACGGCAAAGCGGGTTTTATCAATCAGCTTGACCAGGTCCGCGCTGTGCACATTAAACGTATGGCTGAGGCCATCGGCACTAAGCACCGGAAATTCATCTTCCGGCAATGAGGGCAAGGAAAAGCGTGAACGACCTGCATGGATCATCAGACGCGGATCATCCGCAGATTTGACCAGTTCCACTTCCGCGCCTTCGGGCAATTTACGCACAATTTCATAAAAGGTATGTGCCGGGGCAGTGACGGAACCATCTTCGGTAATTTGCGCGCCAATACTTTCCACAATCTCAATATCCAGATCGGTCGCGGTGAAGCTAAGCTGATCACCGGCAGCGCGGATCAGAACATTGGAAAGGATGGGAATGGTATTGCGCCGCTCGACCACGCTTTGCACATGGCTAAGGGCTTTGAGAAGATCGGCGCGTTCAATGGTCAGTTTCATAATGCTGGCGAATCCCATAAGGGCCAAAGGGATGTAATTTTTACCAAGAAGCGGGGGGCTGTCCACCCCTCACTCGCCCCAACTGCGATCAATTCAGTCTGTGCCTAGCAGTAATTTACGGCGTATGGCTTTGACATCACTGGCCAGGGCCGGTTCAGTCGCAATCAAAAGGGCGATTTGTTTTTCCGCATGAATGACGGTGGCGTGGTCACGTCCGTCAAAGCGGCCGCCAATCATGGGCAAAGAACAGGTGGTCATATGCTTGGCCAGATACATGGCGACCTGACGCGGACGCACAATATTGCGGGTGCGGCGGCGCGAAAGCAATTGCTCGGTCGTCAGATCATAATTAGCGGCAACCGCCTGTTGAATTTGTGCAATACTAACCTTTCTTGACGGATCACGCATAATGTCCCCCAGTATTTCCCGGCATCGATCCATAGTAACGGCTTGCCCGATCAGCGCCGTGCGGGCCAGCAGAGTATTCAAGGCACCGATCAGTTCGCGCGGATTAGTGCATATTTCTTCGGCGATCATGTCCAGAACTTCGCCGGGAATGGCCAGGCCGTGATACTCCCGTGCCAGCAGGGCCACGCGGCGTTCAAGAATTTGCCGGCGAAGCACCAGGCTGGACTGGCCAATTTCGCATACTGTGCCGCCGGTAATGCGTGAACGCAATCGCGGGTCCAGCCCTGACAGTTCACCAGGTGCGTTATCCGCACTAAGCACGATTTGCGCGCCAGCAGAGGCAAGCGCACTCAAAGTGTGGAAAAATTCATCCTGACTGGCGTTCTTGCCGGTCATGAATTGCAGATCATCCAGCAGCAACAAATCCAGCGCCCGCATTTTTGCCTTGAAGGCATGGGTCTTTTTTGCCTGCATGGAAGATACAAAATCATAGACAAATTCTTCGGCGGTCAAAAAGCGCACTCTTTTATCCGCCTGCGTCCATAACGGGCTTTGGGCGATCGCGCGCATCAGATGGGTTTTGCCCACGCCATAGCCACCATGCACATAGAACGGATTGAAACCGGCGGTATTACCCTGACTGATCTGACGGGCTACCGCAAACGCCACCTCGTTAGAGGCATCGCTGACAAAATCATCAAAGCAGGTGCTGGTCCCTTGAAGGGTATTACCAGGTGCTGCAGGCTGACTGGTTGCCGTTACCGTATCATTTTTTTCTGTTGTAGCGGTGGTCGCTTCAGTGGCCAGTTTGGCATCAATAGTCTTGATAAATACGGCCCGGTTATGCGGATCAAAAATTTGCCAGGCACGGGTCAGTTTGCGACCCAGATTTTCTTTTACCCAGTCACGGCAAAACGCATTGGGTGCCGCAATATGTGCCATGCTTTTATCGACCTCTACCAGATGAAGTGGTTTCACCCAGGAGGCGAATTTCTCTACGCCGATTTCTTTTTGTAAATGCTGGCAGGTCTTGCCCCACAGGATTTGTGGCGGGGGCGTTTGCGCATCATAATGCTGTTCACTCAACGTCGATACCTCCCCTGCGCCCAGCTGGGCTACCTCAATCCATTCACCACGCGGCACTTGTGTGCCATCCCATTGTTTTTATGAACAAAAACCCCCATTCACTTACAGATATATATGCAAGTGCAGCACTCAAAACTCTTGGAATTGCTGTTGTCCAGACCGACCAAATTAATCATGAATTGCATCACGTCAACAACTCAAAACTGCTGATTCGCTGCATCTTGACGCTTGACAATGGTTAACCCATTGAAGGGAACTGGTTTGCCCGTTTGAAAAAAAAATTATTTTTTTTTGATTGACATAAAACCGTAACAGTGCATCCGGAAATATGACGACAAAGCGGACAAAAAACAGGTTCGGCAGTCCCGGATTTATCTCAAATCAACGGCTTTCATACCCACTGGTTTATGAGCATATGAACGCCACCAACAAAGCCCGGCTGACAGGGGGGAGGTGATTCCACAATTGATGGCCCACTGGTCTCTTTGTAAGAAGTAAAACCACTTACTTGGCTATCGCCTGTTTGAGGGCATTTCCAGTTAGCCCTACCGGCTATCGCCTGTTTGAGGGCATTTCCAGTAAGCCCTATCGGCTATCGCCTATTTGAGGGCTTTAACCTGGCGGCTGAGGCGTGAGATTTTCCGAGCAGCGGTGTTCTTGTGAAAAACGCCTTTGCCGGCAGCGCGCATCAGTTCTGGTTCAGCAGCTTTTAAGGCTGCGCTGGCGGCGGTGGCATCACCAGCGGCCACGGCTTCTTCTACTTTACGCAAAAACGTGCGCACCCGTGAACGCCGTGCGGTGTTGACGGCAGTGCGGCGGGCGATTTGTCTGACGGCGCGTTTAGCAGAAGTCGTATTAGCCATTTTAATTTCCGTAAATTCTGGTTACGCCCCATGGCGCATACCTTGATCCAAGGCGAGGGCGTATAGCCTTGGGTGGTGCGAAGGTCAACACTCTTTGGTGTGTCAAGGTGATGAAAACCTCAGCGGTTCTTGAAATGCGGTGTGCGCTTTTCCACAAAGGCCGCCATACCCTCTTTTTGATCTTCCAGCGTAAACTGCGATTGAAATACCCGGCGCTCAAAGCGTATGCCCTGGGCCAGGGTGGTTTCATAGGCTGTATTAATCGATTCTTTGGTCATCATGGCCACCGGCAAGGACTTGTCGGCAATGCTGGCGGCGGTTTTCATGACTTCTTCAATCAGATCATCAACCGGCACTATGCGGCTGACCAGGCCGGCACGTTCTGCCTCGGCGGCATCCATCATGCGCCCGGTCAGGCATAATTCCATGGCTTTGGCTTTGCCAATAAAACGGGGCAGTCGCTGGGTGCCACCGGCCCCTGGCATAACTCCAAGATTAATTTCCGGCTGGCCGAATTTGGCGTTTTCAGCGGCAATAATGAAATCACACATCATGGCTATCTCACAGCCACCACCAAGCGCGTATCCTGAAACCGCCGCAATGATGGGCTTGCTGAAACGCGAAACTGCCTCCCAGGTTTTGGCAAAAGGGTCGTGCATATAAAGGTCTACATAGGTGCCCGCTTGCAGCTCTTTAATGTCTGCTCCGGCGGCAAAGGCCTTTTTTGATCCGGTCACGACCACACAGCCAATGTTTTCATTGTCCTGAAAGTCGGCAAGCACTTGCGCCAGTTCTTCAGTAAGCTGGGCGCAGAGTGCATTCAGTGCTTCGGGGCGATTAAGGGTAATCAGGCCCACCCGGCCTTCTGTGCTGACCTGCAATGTCTCAAATGCCATGTTTCTGGCTCCGCTTGCGTTCCAAAGGATAAATGCGGGCGCTGGCATAGCGCACCAGAACGCGCCCGTCACCCTTTCGCTGCACAGCTTTCATCATTTAGCCATGTATGCAGAACAAACGTATATTTAACTTATGCTCCCTGCCTCTTCGCAAAAACACCCGCCAAAACTGCAGGGGCGCGAGGGTTCTTTCTTGCTTAAAGGCGTCAAAAGACTTTTGCAATACACCTTATTTCCTGCACCTTTTTTCCTGTACGTTTTCCCCCTTTGGCAAAAAACCTCCCCTTGGGAAAGCAATCTTCTGAACCGGCAAGGGCCCTAGGTCCTGTTGACATTCAGCTTGCCCATTTCCATGCGGCAACGAGATTTAGGAAGCCTGCATAATTTCTAGCGAGCTTGTCGTAGCGCGTGGCTATACGGCGGAAGTGTTTGATTTTACCGAAGAAACGCTCGATCAGATTGCGTTCCTGATAGAGTTCTTTATCCAGATGTCGCCATTGGGCAGTCGTCTTGCGCCTTGGAATGACCGGGATCGCGCCACAGCGCTTGACGGCG
>JAJFFP010000077.1 GCA_021776595.1 Robiginitomaculum sp.
AAACAGTTCTGAATATTTGCAAGATACTGTTCTGCCTGTGCCTAACCAAAGCGCTGAAAGCCAAAAAGATAGCATTCAATCAATTGTTCTTCGGCAAGGCGCGTTAACGTATAACCCATCTGTGGTCAGGCTTTGGCGCGACGCCGAGCCTCTTGGAAAGCGTCTTCAAGAGCGCGCGAGGATATGCCACTGGCCAGGGATTGTTCAATCATGACTTGGAAGGCCTCTTTTTCCTGTTGCTTTTGATCAGCACGGACCAATTCACGAAAATATTCGCTGTCATTGCCATACAGGCCAGATTCCAGCCGTGTTTGGATAAAGTTTGCCATGCCTTGAGGAAGCGATATGGTTTTGCGGATCATTTGAGTCATAATTGATCATAACTGTTATGATATATAGAGTCAAACTGATGTTGACCTTTTGTTCTGAATCGGTGCAGTTGGAAAACAACACGAAGAGGAGAGTCGTTTTATGGTCAACAACGCCGAAGAGATTGAGCTTCTGGCAGTAGTTCAGAAAATCAACAACAACCCTAACACCTCTTTTGTGAATCTAACGACAGATCAAGAATCCAACGAGCGCGGCACTATGCGTCAATTCGTTGAGGCGCTTCAGAAAGACCATGAATTACACATTAACTGTTGGAGTCAAAATAAAAGTGACCCACCAGACATGTTCATGGACATAGGTGAAAAAAGACTGGGTGTGGAAATCGTGATCCTCGTAAAACCTGAACTCATGGCGAAGAGGGCCAGGATCAAAAAGCACGAGGAAAGCGGGCAGCTTGAAAGCTGCTCTGAAACAGTAAAATGGGAAGACATTCGCTGGCCAAAAGAGATATTTCAAAAGCGGCTGAAAGAGACGATCAATAAGAAAGTTAAGAGGTATGCAAAAAACAAAGTTGCGATTGACCTTCTGCTAATTGCGGAACATGAGCCAGCTTTGAGTTTTGAGAAAGTATCGTGTTGGCTTCCAGAGGTGACATGGCAGACACATGGTTGCATAAAAAGCGCCTATTATATGGCAGCATATGTTCCCGGTTCAAACGAGGATGGTTCCGGAGGGCCTAAAATTATCCATATTTTCGGTGACGGCCTAGATGATATTAATAGCTGATAACCTGAAAGGCAGATTTATCTGCGGCAATGTGACCACCTGTTCTTTTGTTCAACCCCTTGTGCGATAAAAAAGCAACACTATCTCTTGAGGGAAGCGGAATGCCCGCGCCTTTTACGGGCGGGCTTTCCCTATCTCGCTTAAATACAGGGGATACCCATGGATATTGAAAAGTTTTCCGATCGTGCCAAAGGCATGATTCAGGCGGCACAAACGCTGGCACTGGCCGCCGGACACCAGCAATTTACGCCAGAGCACTTGTTAAAGGCGCTTATTGATGACCGTGAAGGCATGGCCGCCAATCTGATGCGCGCCGCCGGGGCACAACCGGAACTTGCCCTGCAGGAGGTCGATGCCGAACTGGCCAAACTACCTAAAATCGAAGGTGGCGATGGAAAGGTTTACATGAGTGGCGAAACCGCCAAGGTTTTGCAAAGCGCTGAGGAGGTGTCACAAAAAGCTGGCGACAGTTTTGTCACTGTAGAGCGTATATTACTGGCTTTGTGCCTTACCAAAGGGGCAAAAACGTCTGAAATTCTAAAACGGGCAGGCCTTACGGCGCAAAAACTGAACGCGGCAATCAACGATATTCGCAAGGGAAGAACCGCCGATAGCGCCTCCGCTGAAGAGTCCTATGATGCCTTGAAGAAATATACCCGCGATCTGACCGAGGCGGCGCGTGATGGCAAACTGGACCCTATTATTGGTCGTGATGAAGAAATTCGCCGCACCATTCAGGTTCTTTCCCGTCGCACTAAAAACAATCCGGTTCTAATCGGTGAGCCGGGCGTAGGTAAAACCGCCATCGTCGAAGGCCTCGCCTTGCGCATTGTCAATGGTGATGTGCCGGAAGGCTTGAAAAACAAAGCGCTTTTATCGCTTGATATGGGTTCCCTGATTGCGGGTGCCAAATATCGCGGTGAGTTTGAAGAACGCTTAAAAGCGGTCATTAATGAGGTGCAGGCCGCCGAAGGGGCTATTATTCTCTTTATTGATGAAATGCACACGCTGGTTGGTGCCGGCAAATCTGATGGTGCCATGGATGCGTCCAACCTTCTTAAACCGGCATTGGCGAGGGGCGAGCTGCATGCCATTGGCGCGACCACACTGGATGAATATCGCAAACATGTTGAAAAAGATGCGGCTCTGGCCCGGCGTTTTCAACCGGTCATGGTCGAAGAGCCAAGCGAGGAGGATACCGTATCCATCCTGCGCGGTCTGAAAGAAAAATACGAAGTGCACCACGGTGTCCGTATTTCCGATAGCGCCATTATAGCCGCAGTGACCTTGTCCACGCGCTATATCCCGGACCGTTTTTTACCAGATAAGGCCATTGACCTCATGGATGAGGCGGCCTCGCGCTTGCGTATGCAAATCGACAGCAAACCTGAAGCGCTGGACGAGGTGGATCGCCGTCTTATGCAGGCCCGCATAGAGGGTGAGGCGCTTCGCAAGGAAAAAGACGATGCTTCTAAAGAACGATTAAAAAAACTTGAAAAGGAAATCATCGAACTTGAAGGAAAATCGGCTGAGCTCACCGGAGCATGGCGCGCTGAAAAAGAACGGCTTATGGAGGCTACCAAGGCCAAAGAAGCGCTGGAAATTTTGCGCAATGAGCTGGCCGAGGCGGAGCGGGGCGGTGATTGGGCGCGCGCCTCAGAAATTAAATATGGCCGCATTCCACAACTGGAAGAAGCCCTGGCGAAAGAGCAGAAACAAAGCGAAGGCGAGTCTACTATGGAAGTGGTGGATGCCGAACAGGTGGCCGCTATTGTCTCGCGCTGGACTGGCATACCTGTGGATAAAATGCTCGAAGGTGAGCGTGAGAAACTACTAAAAATGGAAGATCAGTTGCGTAAACGCGTCATTGGCCAGGACGAGGCGCTGCGTGCCGTATCCGACGCGGTTCGCCGGGCCAGAGCCGGGCTTTCTGATCCTACCAAACCCATTGGCTCGTTTATGTTTCTTGGCCCGACCGGGGTTGGCAAAACCGAGCTGACCAAGGCGCTGGCCGAGTTCCTGTTTGATGATGAGCACGCCATCACCCGTTTGGATATGTCTGAATATATGGAAAAACATTCGGTCAGCCGCATGATCGGCGCGCCACCTGGCTATGTTGGCTATGAAGAAGGTGGCGCATTGACCGAAGCAGTTCGTCGGCGACCTTATCAGGTCATCTTGCTGGATGAAATTGAAAAGGCGCACCCGGATGTGTTCAATGTGTTGTTGCAGGTTCTGGATGATGGTCGTCTGACCGATGGCCAGGGGCGCACAGTTGATTTTCGTAATACGCTGATCATTATGACATCCAATTTGGGTGCCGAGCATCTGGTGGCCGCCTCTGATGAATCCGCTGAAGAATCCCGCGCTGCAGTGATGAACGCCGTTCGGGCACACTTCCGGCCGGAGTTTTTGAACCGTGTGGACGAGATCATCCTCTTCCACCGCCTGAAACCAGAACATATGTCACGTATTGTTGATATTCAGATGCAACGCCTGCTGGCGCTTCTGGCCGACCGGCACATTACTATCGAACTTGATGGGGCAGCGCGCACATGGATTGGAAATCAAGGTTATGACCCGGCCTATGGAGCCAGGCCGTTAAAACGGGTTATTCAAAAGCAATTGCAAGACCCGCTTGCCAAAATGATCCTGGAAGGGGCTATCAAGGATGGGGATACGGTCAAGATCAGTATTAAGGACGGGGCGCTGACCTTTAACGGCAAAAAAATCGATTAAGCTCAGCCCGTCTTGGCCAACACCCAAAAAGGGCGACAGGTTTGTTCCTGTCGCCCTTTTGGATTAGAGCGCGTTTATTCTTTTGAGCGTCGCAGCAAAGACGTATCGATAAGAATAGCCAATACCGTAAAAAAATAAATACCGGCTACGTTAAAGGGCAAAAGCGTCATGCGCGCGTCTGGCATATATGTCCATATACCAAATACCATAAGCGCCCTTAATATGGAGTGGGCGGAATAGAGCGCAGTGCGATTATAAGACCAGCCTATCACCGGCCAGTGGATGGACATGCCAATGGCCAGAATTAAAATGGCAAGTTCCGGAGCGGCTTTGGTGCTGGCAATGAGCATGGGCCAGAACAACAACATGCCGATAAGGGCCGGCAGTATGACGCTGCTGACCACTTGCTTTTTTTTCATGAAATTGTTGTTGAAAATTTTAGCAAAAATGAGGCCAAGTGGAAAAATAGCCCCGGTACCAAAAAGCGCCACCATAAACCAGGTGCCTAGCGGCAGGATATAGCCAAGCGCACCCAGAACCAGCCAGTAAACGCCGCCAGCCAGAGGCAAGGGAAAGCCACCGCGCAGGGTAATATAATTTTCGAGCCGTTCTTTTTGGAGCGCCTCGATAAGAGCATTGCGGTCCATTATGCTTCCAGCTTTCGGGCTTCATCGACCAGCATGATCGGCACACCTTCCCGGATGGGGTAGGCCAGTTTTGCTTTTTTGGAAACCAGCTCTGTATTTTCGCGATCATAAATCAGCGGCCCACGCGTTTGCGGGCACACCAGCAATTCCAGCATTTTTGGGTCCGGTTCACGTGCTTCCTGGTCTTTGCTCATCCTATTAGCCTAGCTGAAAAGCACAGAGGATAGTTTTTTACGGCCCTCTATGGCAAGTGCAGAAGTGGGACCGGCCGCATCAAACAGTTTTAACAGTAATTTACGCGCCGCCCCTTCATTCCAGTCTTTATCGCGCTTAATACTGTGCAACAATTGCTCAATCGCCGCATCCAGATCACCTGTGGCGCTCAAGGCTTCGGCCAGGGCAAAGCGGGCCTCAAGATCGTCCGGGCTGGATTTGACCTTGGCAAGTAAAGGCGCAATCTCAGCACTGGCCTCATCGCTCTTTTCCGCCAGCTCAAGTGCCGCCAACACGCCTTTAATATCCGGATGCTCAAGGTCTTTGCCTTCCAGCGCACCGAGTAGGCCCTTCGCCCCCTCGGCATCACCATTTTGCAAATAGCACCGTGCCATACCAGCCAGCGCCCCAAGGTTTTGTGGGTCGATCTGTAAGGCGGCCGCAAAGTCTTGCGCCGCGCCACCCGCATCACCAATGGCCAGCGATTCACTGGCGCGGGCGACAAGGGCATCGGCTTCTTCCTTGGGATCGCTTTCACCGCTAAGGCGGTCAACAAAGGCCTTGATTTGACTTTCAGGCTGCGCGCCCATAAATCCGTCAACGGGCTGGCCATCCTTAAAAGCAAACACCGCCGGAATGGATTGCACCCGCATCTGCCCGGCAATGGCCGGGTTCTCATCAATATTGATCTTGACCAGCTTTACTGCGCCTTTGGCCGCTTTGACCACGCGCTCAATGGTTGGGCCAAGCTGGCGGCAAGGGCCACACCATGGTGCCCAGAAGTCCACAATGACCGGCGTGGTTTTAGAGGTTTCCACCACATCGGTAACAAAACTGGCATCCGTGCTGTCCTTGATCAGGTCACCACCACCGGCTCCCGCATCATTATTTCCAAACATGCTCATGATTTTGCTCCCACTTGCCTAAAGACTAGATGGACATAATCGGCAAAAGGTTCAAGTGCATTACCCATCAGCAAGGCAGACAAAGTCTATGATCTCAGGGTCATGGCCGGTGGCTTTGGCAAATTTTATGAGATCGGCGCTGGCAATCGCCGTGGTGGCGTCATTCTTCAAGGGATGAAAATTGACAACATCATGTTCCAGTAAAGCGGCATCCACAATAAAGCGCACTTGCGGCGGCACGTCATTAATCAGTGCAAAGGCAGTAACCGAGCCTGGAGTAACGCCCAACACATCTTCCATCAACGCCGCCTTGCCAAAAGAAAAACGCGCACATTGAAGTTTTTTATGAAGCTGATTAAGGCGAATACGGGTGCTGCCCAGCGCGCTGATCAGTATTAAGGTGCCCTTTTTATCTTTCAGGAAAAGGTTTTTGGTGTGCCCACCGGGTAGCTGCGCCTTAATCTCCGCGCCTTCTTCAACGGAGAATACCGGGGGATGCTCCATTGTGGTGTGCGCAATGTCTAATTCATCCAAAAATGTAAAAAGTCTGGCCCGGTCCGCACTCATCTTAATCTCCACTGATAATAACCGCATCCCTCTCTTGCATTGCGAACAGGATTACGCAATAACGCCCGCCTGTTCGGCGCTGCCGGGCAGCCTACCCAATTGGATGCGGGCGTAGCTCAGGGGTAGAGCGAAACCTTGCCAAGGTTTAGGTCGTCAGTTCGAATCTGATCGCCCGCTCCATTTTTACTTGTGCTACCGCGAAGGTAAACCTCGCTATTTGAGCACGGTCATTTACTTGTGCTACCGCCTATCGGCTATTTGAGCACGGTCTGGTTTTTTTTCATACCATCAATCCTCGCGCAAAAGGCCGGTCAGGGTGACGACGCTGATGGCAAAGAGGACAGCCCCGATTAGCGCATAAAGAAAATCGAGCGCCCGCCAAAGTGGTGCGCCGGCTTTGCCTAGCGGATCAAAGGCGCAGGCGCGCCTTTGCCCAAACTCGACAATCGGCAAAATGGTATCCATGGCATATAGCGGTGCGATCAGGCCGGGGCAGCCGCGCACTTTTTTAGGCACAATGCCCGCCATGCTGACCAATGTGTCGGGGGTCGCGCGATGATCCCCATGACCAACCTGTTCTGCTGGTCCAAAATGACCGGCAAAAGCATGAGCGCCATACATGCCAGAGCCGATCATTATCCACACCAATAACGCCATGACCGCCCGTGTGCCGGAATATCCATAACCGGACGTCAGGCCTAAAAACTTATGCAATAACCGGATCGGTCCAAAATCAGTGTGCGAGCGCAGGCGCAATTTGTGCATTTCAATTAACACCCGGTCTGCATCACTGCTTTGACCGCGGGCACGCAGGGTTTTTGCGTATTGGGTAAAGGGCTGTGGGTCAAACTCATCCTTGGTTGGTTGTTCGGGGTTTATATATTGACGCTTAATCCAGTCCAGCCGGGTGCCAACGGAATGTTCGCGTTGTTTTTCATCGTCCTGATGCAGGCGCGTATAGGTCAGCCCGGCCAGACGCAAAGCGCCACTTTGTTGCGGCCAGCCGGTTTCCGGGTCATCAAAGAGCGCTTCACAATGGGCATTGCGAACGCCAAACACACCCTGCACCTCAACATCAGAGGTAATCAGGCTGGATTCAATGCGCGCCCCGGTAAAATGCACATCGCCGATAGCACTAAAGGGCAGTCCCGTCGTTGATGGTCGTAAAAACACATTCCCCCGGATCACCGCTCCCTGAAAACTCATGGCCTCACCGCCAGGGTTTTGCAGCTTCGCCCCATTGGCAGCGAATTGACCGCCAATGGTTGCAATCCAGAACCGGGTCTCACCTATGGTTTCAAACCGGTAATCGGCCTCTACGGTCAGGAACACACTGTTGCGGATATCGACCCGTGTGAAATTAAGCGCCACGCCACCGGGGTTTTGTAAGCTCGCCCCATTGGCATTAAAAGCCCCCTCGATTTGCGCCCCCAAAAATGTCACTTCTTGCTTGGCCGTAAAGCGCTTTTGGTTATACGGGCGCAAGATAACATTGCCACCGATGACCGCCCCGGCAAAATCAAGCGCCAGTTTCTGCCCGGCATATTTGTCATTGGCTCCCTTCAATGTGGAGCCGCTTAGCCGCACCGAGCCATCTATCCGCGCACTACCTGCCGAGAGTAACGGCAAAGTGCATCCTAAAAATGAGAGGCTGTGGATATGGCTTTCATCCAGATAAACCGGCTCGTTTATGGTGCAGTCTTCAAACTCCAGCGTTGGCAGGGGTCGAGACGGATCGTCAGCACGCCCGCTCCAGCCTGAAAAATCAAGTGCACCTGAGATGATGGCATTTTTTATCCGCACCCCGCGCGGTGTAACCGGATCAACAGTTTTACGCTTGTCTTGCGCCAGCCCGGTTATCAGGAGATGCAATATTGCGGCTCGTAAAACCGGTGGTTTTTCAAGTGTTGAAAAATCTGCAATTTCACCAACACCAGCCGCTTTTATAACCGTGCGTTCGTTTGCGGACGGGGTGTTGGAAGCGACTGTAGGACGTTTGACCATTTCCCAGCCTAGCAAAGAAGCGCGCGGCCCGTCACCCTTTTCGTAAATCCATTTCACGGTTTTTGAGCCAATTTACCATGAGAGCGCTTAATTCATCCGGTTTTTCCCATTGGGTCCAATGGCCACAATCAGCAATGATATGTTTTTCAAGGTCAGCAACGCGGCTTTCCATGCCTTCCATAAAAACGGGGGGCAAAAACGGGTCAAGCTCGGCCCCGATCATCAGGGCGGGTTGGTGCACGGTTAGGTCCACGCCTTCCATACGCTGCCAGTTTTGGGTGACATTACGATAATAATTAACGCCCCCATGAAAGCCGGATTTTGCATAGGCGCGCGCATAATGAGCACGCTCCACCGCTGGCACCGCAATCTGCGCTTCTGCGCGACCGGTAAAACCTGCAAACCGGTCCAGCAAATGTGTGGCACTGGCAGGCAGTTCTTTTGGGATGCGTTTTAGCGGTTTGGCAAAAATAAATTTGAAAAAAGCCTCTTCGCGCCCCTGCAGAGCCGCTTCCGGGGCACCCAGTTCCTGAAAGCGGACAAAATAATGATCGTCCCCGTATCTTTTGCGCAGCATTTCCATGGGGCTGATCGGCGGTCGAGGTAAATGCGGCGTATTAACCCCGATAACACCGGTCACACGGTCCGGCACCAGAAGCGCCGCCGGCCAGACCAGCAGCCCGCCCCAGTCATGGCCAGCCCAGACCGCTTTTTTTATGCCCAGCGCATCCAGCAGGCCGGTCATATCAGCCAAAATAGTGTCAATGCCATAAAGCGACGGGTCTTTTGGCGCACTTGAGCCGCCAAACCCGCGCATGTCCGGTGCAATAACCCGAAACCCGGCCTCTGCCAGTGGGGCAAACTGATTAGCCCAGGAACGTGCCAGTTCCGGCCAGCCATGCAGCAACAACAAAGGCAAGCCATCTTTTGGTCCAGCCTCATGCACGAAAAGGGTTATGCCATTGGTTTTTATGCGTTGCGCGCCCGGAAAATCTGTCATGGCAGAGGGTAGACCGAAAAAAACCCGTGCGCAATATTGCATATATGAAATAGTTATGGTTAATACCTCATATGGCGATTGCAAGACCCATAGACAGACGGCTTTTTTTATTGCTGGACCGGGCAAGAAACCGGCTGTTCAAGCGCGCCAACCGAAAACTGTTACACAGTGCAAATATAACGGTGGCCCAAGGCGCGGCGCTTTTCTATTTGAGCCGCCACGATGGCTGTTTGCTCTCGGATCTGGCAGATGGTCTGGATCTGAACAATTCGGCTATTACCGGCCTTGCCGCGCGAATGGAAAAGGCAGGCTTGCTGGAGCGCAGGCCCTGTGCGGAAGATGGCCGGGCCATGCGCGCCACTCTCACCCAAAGAGGGCGCGAGGCCCATCTGGCCGTGCGCGAAGCCCTGCGTGGCTTTAATGCAGAAATAGAAGATGGTTTTAGCGCTGAAGAAATGGATGTGGTTTATCGCTTTTTAACCAAAACCGCCGACGTGCCACTGATTTAAAATCCGCATTTTGAATTCCCCATGGAGAAAATATTGACCACGAAAAACATAAAAATTTCTGATGAAGCTGGTGTGCGCCTGATCATCATGGATCGCCCGGCTAAAAAAAATGCCATTACCGAAGATATGTATGCGGCCATGGCGGATGCCATCAATGGTGCACAGGAGGATGAGGCGCTGCGCGCGGTTATGTTAACCGGTGTGGGCGATGTTTTCACCGCAGGCAATGATATGGGCGCTTTTTTGAACCCACGGGCGACAATGGGCAATGCGGACCAGCCGGTTGAGCGTTTTTTGCAGGCCATTTTGCGGGCAAAAAAACCGCTATTGGCGGCGGTCAATGGCATGGCCATTGGCATTGGCACCACCATGCTTTTACATTGCGATCTGGTTTATGCGAGTGACAATGCCCGGTTTTCCATGCCATTTATCAATCTGGGGCTGATGCCCGAAGCGGCTTCCTCGCTCTTGCTACCCTTTACCGTGGGTAGCAAAAAGGCCGCCGAAATGCTTATGTTCGGTGATTTTCATGATACCAAAGCGGCGCTGGGCATGGGGCTGATAAACGAGGTATTCCCCGCTAATGCCCTGATGAACGAGGCCATGAAACGCGCGCAAATACTGGCGGCAAAACCACCGGCGGCGCTTTTGTTGATCAAGAACCTTCTTAAACGAGCACCGGAAACGCCGGCCAAGCGTATGGCTCGTGAAAGTGCACTTTTTGGCGAGCGTCTGCAGAGTGCCGAATGCAAGGAAGCCGCCACCGCATTTTTTGAAAAACGGGCGCCTGATTTTTCCAAGTGACCTGATTTTTCAAAGTGAGAGGAATAGAACCATGAGCACCCATAACCATATTGATTATGTAGAAATGTTGGCCACCGACCTCGAAGCCATGAAAACGTTTTATGGCAAGGCTTTTGGCTGGACGTTCATTGATTACGGCACCGATTATGTTTCTTTCATCGGAGCTGGACTGGAAGGTGGCTTCAACCCAACGCCGAATCGGCCACCAAGGGGCGGTGCCATGGTGATCCTCTATTCTGATGATCTGGATGCAAGTGAGCAGGCAATCCGTGATGCTGGCGGCGAAATACTGGAACGGATCAGTTTTCCGGGCGGCAGCCGTTTTGGTTTTATCGATCCATCGGGGAGTGAGCTGGCGGTGTGGACCAAGGATTAGCAACTGTATCTTTCACAAGAGGTTCACGACAAACTGATTTTCACTTGATCCGTAATTTTGCCACAATGCCTGTCTGGTACGGTTGAGGGAGGCGCAAACGCTGGAGCCTCGTATGGATCATATACAAGAACTCGTCGATATTGCTTTCTTGCGCTGGCAACGCGCTGAAATGAAAGCCATGGGTGTAAAGCCACCCTTGGCCTGTAGTTCAGGCCTTGCCTGTGCATTACCTGCTCGCCCAGGGCGGCGGCCAAAAAAGCATGTCACATATGCTGGTTTTCGCGCCCGGGGTTAGGACACAAGAACATCCTGTCTGCGCCGATAACCACAATCAATGGTGACACCTGCCTGGCTAGGCGTTAGCAAAGGGTATGAGCTATTCTTCCTTGAGAGACTATCTGGCTAGGCTGGAAACGGACGGATTTTATAAACGTGTGACCGAGCCGGTATCTACTGATCTGGAGCTAACCGAAATTGGCTGCCGCCTGATCGAAAAGTCAGGTCCGGCGGTGCTTTTTGAAAATGTGATTAATGAGCGCGGCGAGACCGCCAAAATGCCGGTGCTGATCAATTTGTTTGGCACGGTAGAGCGTGTGGCGCGCGGCGTCACCATGGGTGGCAAGGTGCGCACAAGTGCGCAGGATTTGCGCGAAGTGGGTGAGCTATTGGCCTTTATGCGCCAGCCCGAACCCCCACGCGGGGTGGGCGAAGCCTTAAAACTGGCACCATTGATCAAAACGGTGATGGCCATGCGGCCAAAAATTGTGCGCAAGGCCCCCTGTCAGGAAATTGTATTAAAAGGCGAGGATGCCTCGCTGGACCAATTGCCGATCCAGACCTGCTGGCCGGGTGAGCCGGCACCGCTTATCACCTGGCCTTTGGTGGTAACAAAGGGGCCGGGAAAGACGGCCGAAGATAATACCAATCTTGGCATTTATCGCATGCAAAAACTGGGGCCGCGTAAAACCATTATGCGCTGGCTGGCCCATCGCGGCGGGGCGCAGCAATTTGCGAGGTTCAAAGCGGCAAATCCGGGCCAGCCCATGCCCCTGGCCGCGGTGATCGGTGCTGATCCTGGCACTATACTGGCCGCGGTTACACCGGTGCCGGACACGTTATCCGAATATCAGTTCGCCGGCCTGTTGCGCGGAAAAAAGGTCGAACTGGTCAAATGTAAAACCATTGATCTGCATGTTCCTGCCGAGGCAGAAATTGTCATTGAAGGCCATATTCACCCTACCGAGACCGCACCCGAAGGCCCTTACGGCGACCATACCGGCTATTATAATTCGGTTGAGGAATTTCCGATATTTGAGATCAGCGCCATTACCATGCGCGAAAACCCGATCTACCTTTCCACCTATACCGGTCGCCCCCCGGACGAGCCCAGTGTATTGGGCGAAGCCTTAAACGAGGTGTTTATCCCGCTATTGCAGCAACAATTTCCTGAAATTACCGATTTCTGGCTACCCCCCGAAGCCTGTTCCTACCGCATTGCAGTGATTTCCATGAAAAAGGCCTATGCCGGTCATGCCAAGCGGGTGATGATGGGGGCTTGGTCCTATTTAAGACAATTCACCTATACCAAATGGCTGATCGTGGTCGATGATGATATCAACGCCCGTGACTGGAAAGACGTGATGTGGGCGATCTCCACGCGCATGGACCCGGCGCGCGATTGCGTCACCGTGGAAAACACCCCGATTGATTATCTGGACTTTGCATCTCCTGTCAGCGGCCTTGGCTCCAAAATGGGGCTGGATGCGACCAATAAATGGCCTGGCGAAACCACACGTGAATGGGGCAGAAAAATCAAGATGGATGAAGCCGTCATCGCCGCCGTCACCGAAAAATGGGGCCGATTAGGGCTTTGAGTGGTGAAATGTCGCATTTACGCTACGCCAACGCCTCTAAAAGCGTGCAAAAAGCGACCTTTATTGACCTGATCCGGGCTAACCCCATCAATGCCGAGATATTAAAACGCATTCCTGATCTACCCCTGCCACAAGGCATGCTGGTTTCCGGGTGCCTCTATCAAAGCGTCTGGAACGGTCTTTTGGGCCATGATCCCACACGCGGTATCCTTGATTATGATCTGATATATTTTGATGATTCTGACCTGTCTTATGAAGCCGAGGACCGGATCATCAAGGCCTGCGACTTTGCCTTTTTCGACCTTGGGGTTGAGGTCGAGGTGCGCAATCAGGCGCGGGTGCATCTTTGGTTTGAGGATCATTTTGGTGTGCCTTATACGCCGCTAACCCATGCCGCACAGTCGCTGGAACGTTATATGTCGCCGTGCAATGCAGTGGCGATTGAGCCGGATGGCAAAGAAAATTTGAAAATTCATGCGCCGTTTGGGCTGGGTGATGTGTTTGGTTTTACCATTCGCCCGCGCGGCGATGGCTCAGACATATCCGCCCAGTCCTATGCGGAAAAAACCACGCGCATGAAGGTGATTTGGCCGGAATTGACGGTTATCCCATTGAATTTATGAACTTTACTGTATTCACAATTCGTCATACCGGCCCTCACTTTCATAAGGGTAAACTGGCCGGTATCCATAACAGCGTCACAACGGGACCCCGGTTTACACCGGGGTGACGCGTTTGCTGGTTTTTCGGGCAAAACTATTTTGCCAATAGCCCTAAAGTTGAATGAGTTCAGGTCCTAAAACGGCAAAATCTTGCGCTTGCGGCTGTATTTCAAATAGCCAACACTGGCACCAAGGCGCAAGCCACCGCCGGACCGGATCGGCACCAGAGTAATGCCGTGGCCCAATTGATAATTAATACCCATGCCAGCCACCAGATAGGCCGAACCATCGACGCCCGGAAAGCGCTGAAATATCTGCTCTACATCACGCAGGCCATAAATCAGGGTAAACACCTTGGAGCCATTACCCCCCACATCAAAGCCAATGGATGGCCCCTGCCAGTAAACGGTTTTACGAGTGCCGTCTTTCAGGACCATCGTGCCCTTGCCATAACGAAGGCCAACGCCAATGGCGGCGGCCCCCTCTCCGCCATAAATATAACCAATGGGGCGGCCTTGTTTGGCAAAAATACTTTCAACGGCCGACCCCGCCGCCTCTGATGTTACGCCAAAAAAATCTGATACCGCGTGGGTAACTTCGGTGCTGCCATAGGTGGCTTCATCGTTCTGGTCATTTGTCTCCTGAGAAATCGCGGCGGATTGGCCGAAACCGGCAAAAAAGACAATAAAAATTAAAAAAAGGCGGGTCATCTTGATCTCCTGTAAGCCGGGCCATCATGACCTGCCTTGACGCATATGGAAAGGGCGCTTGGCGCTGGCGGTTGTTGCTGCTAAGTCCCCGCTTATGAGCATCAACCCTGAAAATATCCGTAATTTTGCCATTGTCGCCCACATCGATCATGGCAAGTCCACCCTGGCGGATCGCCTGATACAAGAGACTGGCGGCCTCACGGCGCGTGAAATGAAGGCCCAGGTGCTGGACAGCATGGATATTGAGCGCGAACGCGGCATCACCATCAAGGCGCAAACCGTGCGGCTCGAATATAAAGCCAAAGATGGCAAGGACTATGTGCTGAACCTGATGGATACGCCGGGGCATGTGGATTTTGCCTATGAGGTATCGCGTTCGCTATCGGCCTGTGAAGGCTCGCTTCTCGTGGTTGACGCTTCGCAAGGCGTTGAGGCGCAGACCCTGGCTAATGTCTATAAGGCGCTGGATAACGATCATGAGATTATTTCCATCCTGAACAAGATAGACCTTCCTGCCGCCGAGCCGGAACGCATCCGGGCGCAGATCGAAGACGTCATCGGCCTTGATGCCTCTGATGCCATCGAGGTTTCCGCCAAAACCGGACAGGGCATTGCAGAGGTGCTGGAGGCCATTGTTATGCGCCTTCCCGCGCCAAAACCGGGTAACCCCGATGCGCCTTTGAAGGCGCTTCTGGTCGATGCCTGGTATGACCCCTATCTGGGGGTGGTGGTATTGTTTCGTATGCTGGAAGGCACCGCCAAAAAAGGCATGCGCATCAAAATGATGTCCAATGGCTCATCCTATACGCTGGACCGGGTGGGCGTGTTTCGCCCCAAGGCCGAAGAAATGGATGCGCTGGGGCCGGGGGAAATCGGCTTTTTCACCGCCTCGATCAAGGAAGTGGCCGACGCCGCCGTGGGCGATACAATCACTGAGGAAAAACGCCCCACCGATAAGGCATTGCCCGGTTTTCGTCCGGTGCAGCCGGTGGTGTTTTGCGGCATATTCCCGGTTGATGCCGCCGATTTTGAAGATCTGCGCGCCGCCACCGGCAAATTGCGCCTTAATGATGCCAGTTTTTCCTTTGAAATGGAAACCAGCGCCGCCCTGGGCTTTGGTTTTCGCTGCGGCTTTTTGGGTCTCCTTCATCTGGAGATTATTCAGGAACGCCTTGAGCGCGAGTTTGATCTTGACCTGATCGCCACTGCCCCCAGCGTGGTTTATCAGATTTCCATGAATGATGGCAGCGAAATGGAACTGCACAATCCGGCTGACATGCCGGACCCTGTGCGCATTGAGCGTATTGCCGAGCCATGGATCAAGGCCACCATATTAACCCCCGACGAATACGTCGGTGCAGTGCTGAAGCTCTGTCAGGACCGGCGCGGCATCCAGACGGCGCTGACCTATGTGGGCAGCCGGGCCATGATTGAATATGAATTGCCGCTCAACGAAGTGGTGTTTGATTTTTATGACCGCCTGAAATCCCTGACCAAGGGCTATGCCAGCTTTGATTATGCGATGATCGGGTATCGGGAAGGCGATCTGGTTAAAATGTCCATTCTGGTCAATGGCGAGCCGGTTGATGCGCTTTCCATGCTGGTGCACCGCTCCCGCGCCGAGGCGCGCGGGCGGCTGATGTGCGAGAAGCTAAAAGACCTGATTCCGCGTCATTTATTCAAAATCCCCATTCAGGCGGCCATTGGCGGACGAGTAATTGCCAGAGAGACCATTGCCGCCATGCGTAAAGACGTAACCGCCAAATGTTATGGTGGTGATGCCTCCCGTAAACGCAAACTGCTGGACAAGCAAAAAGCCGGCAAGAAAAAAATGCGCCAGTTCGGCAAGGTGGAAATCCCCCAAACCGCTTTCATCGCCGCCCTTAAAATGGATGATGGTTGAGCTTTCTGTTCAATATCCCTGGTTAAGGCTAACGCCTTTTCGGGCGTTCTTTAGCCCACCCTCATCCTGAGCCTGTCGAAGGATGTAAGTCAGCCTCTATGGTTCGACAAGCTCACCATGAGGGTCGTCTCCTTACACCCGCTACCATTTCAAACGACCTTTCAAGGCCCGGCTTTGCCGCGCATCTCAAGATGAGGTAGTCGGTTAATAAAACCCTCATACTGAGGTGGCGCGAAGCGTCCTCGAAGTATGAAAAACAGAAATCCAGGCAGAAGGCTTACCCCCGGATCGCCATCTCCAGCCCATTAGAGTCATGTGCCGGTTCTTTGGGTAGCACCGTGGCGGCACCGAATAAAATACGCTGGGCCGTCCAGGCACAGGCACAGGCGTCCAGAAAATCATTGCGCACGGCGCTTAGTGGTGTGAAAGTTTCTGTGGCTAAAAACTCTTTTTCAAAACCGATTTTTTGCAAGGCCGTCACCCGTTCCCGTTCGCCCTCAATGGTTTTTTTGGGGTTGTCACAGGGTTGATCTTCGCGGATCAGGGTGAAGCTATACTCAGGATGCGCCTCAAATATGCGCGATTGCATACCCGGCGTGATGCGGGCGTCAATTTCGCGCATTTTGTCAAACAGCGCAAAAGTCTGTTGCGATAATTTGGGGGCATGCTCGGCGGATTTTGCATTGGCGGTACAGGCGGCTTCATAGCTGGTGGTATAGAGCGCCCGGCGACTGGGCGAAGAGAAAACTGAAGATTTACGTGCACCCAGGCGTTCCCTGACGGCGCGTTCGCACCCCCGTCCACCCTTTATCGCTCTTTCCAAAAACCCGATGGGCATGTCAACGGCGACAATTTCCGGACGTTCCGGGGTGAGCAATACATCCCAAAATCCGCGTAAAGGACGCATAACCGGCGCGTGCTGACCCGTTACATCCAGCATTACCGCAATCCAGCCACCGGGGCAGCCATCCATGCCGGCCACCCAGCGTGCATGACGGCGCGCCTGTAAGGGCGGGCGGGCTGAAACCCCGGTGCGCGGGCTGACCAGCCGGTCCTGGGTGGCTACTAATGGCAACTCTGTGGCACCCAGACGCTGAGCCTCGCCAAGCACCATATCAATGGAGGAAATCGCATTTTCCAGCGCATTGCGCACTGGTTTGCCATTTAGAATATGCGCCGTCAAAAGCGCGGTCAGTAAATCACCCGTGCCTTTGGGTATGTTTTTATAACACGGCGTGGTCACGCACCAAGCCTCTTCTTTGCTTACAGCAAGAGTGGCGCAAAGGGCCGCGCTTGGAACCGAGCTGGCAATGACCAGGGGGCATTTTATGGACCGCGAAGCCTCAACCGCAGAACCTTCATCAAACACCGGGCGGTCAGACAAATGTGCCAACTCCCAGGTGTTGGGGGTGATGATATCGGCGCGCGGCAACAGATCACGGCTAATGGCCTGGGCCACGGCATCGGGCACATAAAGCCCGTCCGGTTCATCACCCATGACCGGATCGATAATAATCTTTACATCAGGCTTGGCGGCGCGCACATAATCAATCATGGCGGCCGCAGCGGTGATCTGCCGCGAAGTGCAAAAATAACCGGTAATCACGGCATCAATTTTATCCAGAACGCCTTGCGCCTGCACCGCCAGAAACATACGGGACAACCCGTCGGCATCTATTTCGACCATGCCCGGATCACCCCAGCCGGGATGGCGACCCAGCAAAACTGTGGGTAGGGTGATTACCTCAATGCCCATGCGCTGCAGGGCAAAGGTGGCCGCCGAGGCTCCGATGTGACTGGAGGCGGCTTGCGATGAAATGAGAAGCACGGTTTTCATGGCGTCATTATTACGCCAAGGTGTTAAAAAATACCGATGAAAAATTCAAGGGGAGGCCTGGTTATGAATATCCGTTCTGCGCTGTTTGTTCCTGCCGCCAATGCCAAAGCCCTGGCCAAAGCGCCAACGCTTGAGGCTGATGCCATTATCATTGATCTTGAAGATGCTGTGGCCCCGGCAGAAAAAGAAGTCGCACGGGCGGCGGCATTGCGTGTTTTACAGATAAAAAGCTGGAAAGCGAGCTTTCGTGCGGTGCGCATCAACGCGCTGGACACCCCCTGGGGCAATGCTGATTTACGGGCGCTGGCTACCGCACCGCTTCATGCACTGGTTGTTGCCAAAATGCAAAGTGCGGATGCCCTGCGCCGGGTGCGCACGACCTTGGTAAACGCCCGCCCGAACAGCGGGTTTTTAACAGGGCGGGCATTACCTTCCTTGTGGGCGATGGTCGAGACGCCCCATGGAATTTTACGCCTTGAGGAAATCGCAGCTTCTGCGCAAGAAACCGGCCTGACCACCCTGATAGTAGGCACCAATGATTTGTCGAAGGAATTACGCTGTGACGGGTTAGGTGATAAACGCGCGGCCTTGCTTTCACACTTGTCCAAAGTGGTTCTGGTAGCGCGAGGGTATGATTTGATGGTGCTGGACGGGGTTTATAATGCGTTTGATGATGAAAACGGCTTCAGGCTGGAGGCGGAACAGGGCAAGCGTTTGGGGTTTGATGGCAAGAGCCTGATACACCCTGCGCAAATTGCGCCTGCAAACACCATTTTTGGCCCGGATGCAGACGCGATTGCGCACGCCAGGGCTATTGTACGCGCGTTTTCTCTTAAAAAGAATAAGGGCAAAGGGGTAATCAACCTGAGCGGGGAAATGGTCGAGCGTCTGCACCTGCATGATGCAAAGGCTTTGCTTGACTCTTTGCCTGCCTTGCCTGCAAAAACACCTTCAACAAAAAAGACCGCTGCAGGAAAGAAAAAACCATGAAAGCCCTGATGATCTGTATTGCTCTGGGATGGCTGGTATTGATGGCAAACCCCGCACAAACACAGGAAGACGCGTGCGTGGTGAGTGGCAGCGATATGAGCGCGTATTCCGCGCTTGATTATGATGCTTTTAATTACGGGCCGGATGGCTGGCGCAAGTTGGCATCTGAAAAGTGTTATTATGATGCCGGCGCCAGTATTATTTCCTGGATTTTGGACCACGAAAGTGAATTAAGCCCCGCACAATTGCGCACCCAGCATTATCATGCGGCGCGAAATTTTGCCCTGTCAGACCGCAAGACTATTGCCTTGCTGCAATTACGCCTGGCACAGGATAATGCAGACGTAAAGTCGGGCGAAATGAACTGGAATGCGTATCTGGCTGCGTTTAATGCCTGGCTGTCCTCGGATCGTGTGGCACTGGAACAAGCCATTGTGGAGCTTGGCAAGCAGGCCGATGGCAGCGATGGGCGCAAGCCCAATCTGGATGCGGCCATGCGCTTTTCAAAGTGTTTTGACAAACCTTATATCATGATAGAGCAGGACCCGTCCTGCCTGCCACCAAGCACCACCCAACCGGCAGGCGGACAATGAAAACACTTTCAATTCTTGCCGTCTTGCTTGTCGCGGCCCTGCACCTCTGGTTTTTAGTGGTCGAGATGTTTTTGTGGGAACAGCCTATCGGCCTGGCCATGTTCAATCATACCCCTGAACACGCGGCGCAAACCGCAATGCTGGCCGCCAATCAAGGGCTTTATAACGGGTTTCTGGTTGCGGGCTTGTTGTGGGGCGTAGTGCGTAACAAGAGTGATTTTGTCATATTTTTCCTGTTGTGCGTTATGGTTGCAGGCGTTTATGGCGCGTTTATAGTTGATATGAAAATCCTGTATATTCAGGCCGCCCCGGCTGGTCTGGCGTTGGTCCTGACCGTGTTGGGTTTGCGAAGAAAACCGGCTTGAATATAGCCAATGAAGAGATGAGAAAACAATCATGTCCATGAAGCTCTATCACAACCCGCGATGCTCAAAATCAAGGGCCACCAAGGCATTGCTGGATGAGCGCGGGCTGGATTATGAAACTGTGCTGTATCTGGAAACCCCGCCAGATACCGATGAATTGAGCGCGCTGGTTAATAAACTGGGGCTTGCCTCTGCCCGCGACATGATGCGCAAGGGCGAGGATGCTTATAAAGACCTGGGGCTTTCTTCAATCAGTGATGAAGACGCCCTGATTGTTGCTATGAGTGAGCACCCACGCCTGATCGAGCGCCCGATTGTTGTTAAAGACGACAAGGCAGCGATCGGTCGCCCGATAGAGGCCGTGATCGAAATTCTTGACTAGCGCCCAAACTCCGCTCACCCGCCAGCGGGTTATCGCACTCACTTGGCCGATGATTTTTGCCAATGCGCTGATCCCGCTCGTTGGCGTTATTGATACCGCAGTGATCAGCCTGGCGGGCAATGCGGCGGACATTGGCGGGGTTGCGATCGGCGCCATGGTGTTTGCAGTATTTTACTGGAGCACTTATTTTTTACGCATGGGCGTAACCGGCCTTACCGCCCAGGCAATCGGGGCCGGCAACCACGCCGAAAGCCAGCGTGTGTTATGGCGCGCTTTATTGATTGCGGCCGTGCTTGGTTTTACTTTTTTGATCTTAAAAGGGCCGATCGGGCATCTGGCATTTAATCTGTTGCAGGGCAGTGAAGCGGTGGAAACCAAAGGCGCGGCCTATGTCAGCGCCAGGTTTTGGGGTGCGCCGGCGGCGCTTTGTCTGTTTGCCATTACCGGCTGGCTGATCGGCGCCGGGCATACGCGCACGGCAATGCTGGTGCAGCTCTTTCTGGCGCTATTTAATGGCGCGCTGGATATCTGGTTTGTTCTTGGTCTTGGCTGGGGTCCAAAGGGCATTGCCGCTGGCACGGCTATGGCCGAATGGCTGACCGTCTTCCTGGGTTTGGCGCTGGTGTTTCGTGCCTTTAAGGCGCGCAGCCGGTTTTCTCTTCGCGATATTCCCCTTGCGGGCCTTATTGAACCGGCCGCATTAAAACGGTTGCTGGGGGTTAATGTTAATCTGTTTTTACGCTCCGTGTTTATGACCATCGGGTTTGGCTGGTTTGTCAATGCCGGGGCCAGGCAGGGTGATGTAATGCTGGCCGCCAATCAGGTGTTGATGCAATTTATCGTGGTGTGGGCATTTGTGCTGGACGCCTTTGCCTATACCGCTGAAGCGGAAACCGGACGGGCCTTTGGTCGCGGATCAACAAATGATTTACGCCGGGCCGTCCGCCTGACCAGTGAATTTGCGGCCCTTTGTGCCATTTTCTTTTCCATACTGACCTATATTGGCGGCGGTTTTTTGCTGGGCGTTTTGCTGAAAGACGAAATGGTGCGCCAGGTCGCGCTGCATTATTTGCCCTGGTGCGCCGCCGTTCCGGTGCTGGGAGTGGCGGCCTGGCAATTGGACGGTATTTTTATTGGTGCCACACGAGGGGCAGCGATGCGTAATTCGGCGCTGCTTTCCCTGCTGGCGTATCTGTTGCTGGATGCGGTCTTCGCGCCCGCTTACGGCAATACCGGGGTCTGGATGGCGTTTGTGAGTTATTATATTTTTCGCGGCCTAACCCTGGGGGCAGCTTATCCTGCTTTAGAGCGCAGCCTGCAACGCAAAACGGTCCGTTAATGCCGCCCGACCGCGTCGGTCACGCTGGTAAATCCGTTGGCATGAAGAATTTGCGCCAATTCACGCTTGATTTTTGAAATGAGTGACGGGCCTTGCAGGGCAAGAGCGGTGTAAAGCTGCACGGCGCTGGCACCGGCCCTGATCTTGCCATAGGCATCCTTACCGGACGTGATGCCTCCAACCCCGACAAGTAGTATTTTGCCCTCTGTGGCCTGGTGAAACTGTTGCAAAAGGGCGGTAGACCGGGTAAAGAGCGGCTTACCGGAAAGACCGCCGGTTTCATGCCTGTGGCGGCTTTTCAGATCGTCCGGACGGGCAATGCTGGTATTACTGATAATCAGGCCATCAAGTCCATAATGGCAGGCGGCATTGCCGATCTCGTCAATCTGGGTCTCGGTAATATCTGGCGAGATTTTTAGAAAAAAAGGCGGCGAAGCCAGCTTCCCGGTCAGGCGTAGGCGGGCTTCCATCAGGCGTCCCAGCAATTCTTGCAAAGCATCCCGGCCTTGCAGCTCGCGAAGACCGGGTGTGTTGGGCGAAGAAATGTTGATGGTGAACCAGTCCGGTAAGCACCACAAAGCCTCAAGTCCCAAAATATAATCTCCAATACGGTCCTTTGAATCTTTGTTGGCACCAATATTGGCCCCCAACATTCCGCCCGTTAGCTTCTGCCTTGCAAAATTGCGCTTAAATTGGGCAAGGCCGGCATTGTTAAAGCCCATGCGGTTAATTACAGCTTCGTCTTCGACAAGACGAAAAAGCCGGGGACGGGCATTTCCCACCTGTGGCAATGGCGTAACCGTGCCGCATTCCACCCAGCCAAACCCTGCGCGGATCATGGCGCCTCCGGCTTCGGCGTTTTTATCAAAACCGGCGGCAAGACCGATTGGGTTGGGTAGCGATAAAGCCCCGATGGTGGTGCGCAGCACCTGGTCATCTGCGCCGGTGTGAACCGGGCCAAGGCCGTATTTTAAGGCGCGAATGGTGAGTTTGTGGGCGGCTTCGGCAGGCATATGCCGTAATGCCCGACCAGCAAGATCAAAAACACTCATGCAATGGGCTTCCTGAAGCTGTGGCCGTCTGGAGTGCGCTCCAGCAAAACCGCATCGATGACCAGAGAGGTGTCCAATGGGCCATAAAGGTGCGGAAACAGGATGCCCCTGCGCGATGGTTCCCACCTTAGTGCATTGCCAAAATGATCCGCCTGCGCGCTTATCAACATCAGGCTCTGCACATCAGCATAATAACGCCCTGCGGTTTCGCGCACGGTTTTGGCGGTGGAGAAATGAATATACCCGTCCCGGCGATCATCCGCAGTGCCATAAAACACGCCCGCTTTTTTGGCGGCGCTCCAGCCTTGCTGGCTCATCAGGCGGTAAATCACTTTAGTCATGATGCGCCAAATAACCCCTGCCGCCGGTTCTGCCAAGCCGTTTTACACAACCTTACATAGGTTTACATTCCTATTTTGCGGTGTATATTCTTCTGATTCTAATACGGTTTTGGTATGATGCTAACCCATAAACAAATCTGGCGCGGCCTTGATGTGCTGGCCAAGCGCATGGGGCTCAGCCCCTCTGGTCTGGCGAGAAAGGCCGGGCTTGACGCCACCGCCTTTAACCCTTCCAAGCGCTTTGCGGCCAATGGCGCCCGCCTTCGCTGGCCTTCAACCGAAAGTATTGCCAAGGTTTTGGCGGCGGTCGGGGTCAGCTTTGAAGACTTTGCCGCTATGGCCGCCGGTGGCCAGCGCGCCGGAAGGCCGGTGCCGCTTATTGGTCTGGCGCAGGCCGGCTCTGGCGGTTTTTTTGATGATGCGGGCTATCCCATTGGTTCGGGTTGGGACGAAGTGCGTTTTCCGGGCTTTGATGGCAGTCGCGCCTATGCGCTGGAAATCTCCGGTGATTCCATGCAGCCGGTTTTTCGCGATGGGGACCGGATCGTCGTTGCCCCGGATGAGACGGTGCGCCGTGGGGATCGGGTGGTCGTGCGCACCCATGACGGTGAGGTCATGGCCAAGGAGCTGCGTCGGATGACCGAAAGCCGGATAGAATTGGCCTCCTTAAATGCCGAATATCCGGACCGGGTGCTGGATCGCCGTCAGGTGGACTGGATCGCCCGCATTGTCTGGGCCAGTCAATAACCGCTCCAGATCACGCCCTATTGGCCCAAATGCGCCGGTAGTTTTTGCAAGGTATTCAGGCAATTTTCCAATTGACTGATCAGCACAAACTCATCGGGTTTATGCGCCTGTTCGATTGAGCCTGGCCCACAGACCACGGCGGGAAACCCCGCGCGTTGAAACTGTCCAGCTTCCGTGGTGTAGGAAACCACCCGGCTCTGATTGTCGCCGGTCAGCAGACGGGCAATATGCTCGGCCGGGCTTTGTGGCACGGCTTCAAGGGGCGGTGCGCTGGTTTTTCGTTCAAACACAATATGGGCCTTTGGGGCGCTTTGGCGCATGGCGGCCTCAACTTTTGCCACCTTTTGCCTGAACCGCGCCTCAATGGCGTCACCGTCATCATCAGGCAATAGTCGTAAATCCCAATGAAAAACACACTCTTTGGCAATGATGTTGACCGCCGTGCCGCCATGCACCAGCCCAATGGTCAAGGTGCCATAGGGCGGATCAAAAGGGTTGTGTGGATCGGCGTTTTTACGCAAATCATCGGCAATATGGTTAAGCTCTTCCATGAGAATTGCGGCCGCCATAACCGCAGACGCCCCGTGATGGGGAAGGCTGGAATGGGCCTCTTTGCCAATCACGGCTACCGTATAGGAGTTTTGCCCCTTGTGGGCGCTAACCACGCGCATATTGGTCGGCTCGCCAACCAGAACCGCTGCCGGTTCCGGCAGGTCGGCGCGAATAGCCTTGATCAGGGAAGGCGCACCAAGACAGCCAACTTCTTCATCATAGGAAAATGCAAAATGCACAGGTCTGGCCAGATTGGTCTTGGCAAAATCCGGCGCTGCCGCCAGTGCACAGGCGATAAAGCCCTTCATATCACAGGTGCCGCGCCCATACAGGCGGTCTTTTTCCTCCCGCAGGGAAAAAGGATCACTTGACCAGTCCTGACCATCAACCGGCACCACATCAGTATGCCCGGATAGCACCAGCCCTCCTGGCTCCATCGGGCCAAGGGTCGCATAAAAATTGGCTTTCTTGCCATCGGCGCTGTTAACGCGCGCGCATGTTGCCCCCAGGTCTTGCAGATAGTTTTCCACCCACTCAATCAGGGCCAGATTGGAATGGCGCGACACCGTATCAAAGCCAACCAGTGTGTGTAGAATTTCGCTTACCATGCCAGTAGCCAGACCAGTAACCGGGCCAGTATCTGCGCTCATCAACCTTCCCTGGAACAATCTAGTGTTGGATCAGCGCCATAGGTGCGGCGGTATTCATCAACATTCAAATCCATCAATTTGATCAGGTTAATCTTGAAAACCAGGGTTTCATTGGGGCCGATTGGGCCACCCATTGTGCCATTGGCACCATAGGCCAGTTCCGGTTTGATATAAAGCATCCACTCATCACCGGGACGCATCATGCCCAGCGCCTCGACCCAGCCCTTGATCAAACGGTTGGAGGGGAACACCGCTGGCACCCCTCTGGAGTAAGAGCTGTCAAACTCCTTGCCATCTATGGATGTGCCCTGATAATTCACACAGACAAATTGACCCGGAAAGGGATGCTTGCCTTCTTTGGGGCCGGATTCGAGCACTTTATACTGCAGTCCGGAATCGGTGATCTTTATGCCGGTGGTCGCTTTGTTTTCGTCCAAAAACGCATTGCCAAGGATCTGGTTTTTCCGGGCCGGGTCCATATCACCGCTAATTTCCGGCAGATCTTTGGCCGCCTGTTCAGGCGCTTGTGTTTCTTCTTTTGGTGCCGGATTACAGGCTGCCAGAAGTAAAAGCGTGCCGATGCCGGCAAGTGCGGATAATTTCATAATACTCTCCCGTTTGGGTTTTGGCATTTGGGTTTTGGATTAATTACGGTGTGATGTAAACGGGCATGCACGATTTGGCGAGTAAAATTGTGTAAAGGTCATGCCTTGTTGCCGCGCGGCATGGCACCGGACTTGCCAGCGGCCAGCACCCGGTTTATGCGATTGGCTGGAACGATATACAGGAATTATTGATGACGGCACTGGCGCTTATTCGGCACGGACAAAGCCAATGGAATCTGGAAAACCGCTTTACCGGCTGGGTTGATGTGGACCTGACCCCGCGCGGCGAGGACGAGGCCCGAAAAGCCGGGCAATTGCTGACCAGGGCAGAGCATGACTTTGATTGCGCGTTTACCTCGATGCAGACCCGCGCCATTCGCACCTTATGGCTGGCTATGCGTGAAATGGACGAAGTTTGGTTGCCCGTGAGCAAGGATTATCGACTTAATGAACGCCATTATGGCGCACTTAGCGGGTTGTACAAGGCAGAGACCGCCAAAAAATATGGTGCGGAACAGGTGCATATATGGCGGCGCTCTTATGATGTTCCGCCGCCGCCCATGGACTGGGATAACCCGTTAAACCCCTGCCGGGACCGGCGTTACGCCAATATACCACGCAAATCATTGCCAGCGGCAGAATCGCTTAAATCCACGCTGGAACGGGCGCTTCCTTATTGGCAATCCAGCATAGAGCCAGGGGTGTTGGCGGGGCAAAATACACTGATTTCTGCGCACGGTAATTCGCTGCGTGCACTGGTCAAACACCTTTTCAATGTCTCGGATGCAGATATTGTTAAGGTGGAAATACCAACCGGCAACCCGCTAATGATTAAATTTGTGCCAGGCAGTCTGACGATCAAAAGCGCCCATTATCTGGATGAAAACCGCGCCAGCGCCCTGCCAACGATCGCGCAATAACCCCCATAACCGTCCCTACAGCACAAAAATGTGTAGATGATCTTAAAAAACATCCGCTTTATCGGCTAATTTATGAGCATAAAGTGGTGGCATTAGAACTCTTTTAATCTTCAAAGCGCACCATTTAGTCCAATAGGGATTAAATGGCATGTTCGACGAAGACGATTTTGAACTTCCTGATGATTTAGCCGCTATGGCCGATGCGGCAGGCGCGGCGCTGGCCGGAATGGGCGAGGAATTCGCTGCCGGCGCGCAAATTGACGCCAAAACCTTGCAGGAGCATCTGATAAAAGCCTCAAATGCAGCCAGTGATGAAGATTTTCAACGATCAGTATCTTTGGCGTTTGGTATTGCTCACGACTTGAAAGGTCAGGGCAGCACTTTTGGTTATGAACTGGTGACACAAATTGCCGGTCAATTATGCACCCTGACCCGCCCCCAGAATAATCCTTCATTGGAAAAAATGCCAGCCATGTCGGCCTGCGCCCAGGCACTTTATGATGTGCTTGCCGGACGCATTGAAGGTGATGGCGATGCTATTGGTGCGCAAATGCGTGCCGATCTCGGAATCAGCTAACTCCCCTGTTAACCAATTAGCTGACCCCGGAAACTAAAAAGGCGGTGCTTTTGGCACCGCCTTTTCTTAATCTTCAGACCAAACGGCTTAGTTGGGTTTTTTACCGGTGACCAGCTTGCGTTTGGGGCGCATGGCCTGATCGATCTTGATCGTGCGTGGTTTCATCGCTTCGGGCAGCTCTCGCTTCAGATCAATGCGCAACAGACCATTTTCCAGCGCCGCGCCTTGCACGATAACATAGTCGGCAAGCTGAAAACGGCGTTCAAAAGCACGTTCGGCAATACCGCGATGCAGGTATTGGCGCTCATTATCGTCTTCGGTGGTAACTTTGCTGCCACTGATAATCAGCACACCCTCACGCACTTCAATGCCAAGGTCTTCTTCGCCAAACCCGGCCACGGCCAGTTCAATACGATAGGCATCATCGTCAATCTGTTCGATATTATAAGGCGGGTAGCCCTGAGACGCTGGATCGATCTTGGCGGCTTCGTCAATCATGTTTGCAACCCTGTCAAAACCAACCAGAGTGCGATAAATTGGTGTAAAATCAAAACTTTGCATGTCCTTCTCTCCTTTTCAAGCAACATGTCGGCCCGGCGTTTTGCGACCCGGACCCATCGTTAAAAGCGCAGTTCCTGTCGGCAACCGCACCATCAGGACCCCCAAAGCAGTGCTTCTGGCTGTCCTGAATTTAATTTGGGTATTCTGACAAGATTTTCAAGAAGGCTTGCAACGCCCCTCCTGGCACGGCTATGACTGCCCGGTCAGAATTTGGAGAAGATGAATGCCCCTGCATATGGTTACGGCCCTGGCCCTGTTGGCAATAGTTTTAACAGGTCTGGCTGGTTGCAAAGATCAGGCACCCGTACCAGAAGCCAGTGTGCCCATGCCGCCAATGCCGCCAGAACAGGCGGGGCCATCAGTCGGCTCATTACCCTGGGCCGTTAATGGTCCATGGCGGTCTGCAAAAGACATGGCGCGCAACCCATGGCGGCACCCGGTAAAAACTCTTGAATTTTGTGGCCTGGCACCCGGACAGAATGTTATGGAGGTGTGGCCGGGGGGCGGTTGGTACACGCAAGTATTGGCCCCTTGGCTAAAAGAAAACGGCGGTCATTACACGGCAGCGCTCATGGACCCAAAAGGTTCTGCGCAGGCTGAGAAACTAAACGTATCTTTTTTGCGCGCCTTTGATGATGAAGGTGTTTTTGGAGACATCAACACCACAATTCTTGGGGAAACGCCTGCGGCGCTGGCACCGGAAAACAGCCTTGATCTGGTCTTGACCTTTCGTAATGTTCACTCCTGGCTGGCGCGCGGTATGGCGGCAAAGGCCTTTGCCGATTTTTATGCAGCCTTAAAGCCGGGCGGGCTATTATGTGTGGTCGAACACCGGCTTCCCGATGCCGCACAACAAGACCCTCTGGCAGGCACCGGTTATGTGCAACGCGCTTTGGTAAAATCACTGGCCGCAGATGCAGGCTTTGTATTTGATGCCCAAAGCGATATAAATACCAATCTAAAAGACAACACTGACCATCCTTTTGGCGTATGGACCCTGCCCCCGGCTGCGCGCAACTCCAACGTTGGGGCGCCGCCGGACCCGGGCTTTGACCGCGCCGCTTATGATGCCATTGGCGAAAGCAACCGGATGACCCTGCGGTTTCGCAAGCCGGATATTATGGATACTAAAGAGGAAATATCCGATGAAACTTGATCCCGCTCCTCTGATTGCACTTGAGGAAGACCCCGCCCCTAAAGATATGGAGGTGTTCTGGTTTAAGGGAAAAGCCGGTGTGCGCCTGCGGGCCGCATTTGCACCGGCGCAAGGGGGTGTGCGTGGCTCGGTTCTGTTTTCACCCGGAAGATCAGAATATCTTGAAAAGTTTCTGGAACTGGGTCGGGACCTGACGACGCGCGGCTACCATTTTGTGGTGATTGACCATCGTGGTCAGGGTCTGTCGGGTCGTTTGTTAACAGACCCCCTAAAGGGGCATGTGCAGAGCTTTGGCGATTATACAGATGATCTTGAGACGCTTTATGGCCTGCTGGCAGAACGCCTTGGCGGTCCTTTGGTGCTGGCGGCCCATTCCATGGGCGGGTTGATCGCTGCCGATCTGGCAAGGCGAGGTGTAATGGACGTTAAAGGCATGGCACTAAGCGCGCCCATGTTTGGCTTCAAAGAGGCTGGCGTTGCCATGAAGGCCTTGATCAATATGGCCAACCTGCTTGGCCTTGGCGCGAAAAGTCCACCTGGTGTTGATGGCGGCGGCGCGCAAAGTGAAAATGCGACAAAAACCCTGACCTCTGACCCGGTGCGCTTTGCCCGCGACCAGAAACGAAATGCGATGAACAGCGATATTCATCTGGGGCCGCCCACCTTTCGCTGGTTAAAAGAAGCCCTGAAAATGCAGCATAACATGTTCTTGCCCGGTGGCTTTGATGCCATTTCAATACCGGTTTATTTAGCAAGTGCGGGCAATGAAGCTCTGGTCAGCAATGAGGCAATCCGGGCGGCACACAAGCAAATGCCCGATGCGGTTTATGAAAACATACCCGGTGCCCTGCATGAACTGATTGAAGAGCAAGACCGGTTTCGCAATCGTTTTATGGATGGTTTTTATGGGCTGCTCGAACGGATATGACAGGCAACACAAATAGAAAATTGCGAGAACTTCCATGTTAATGCTGATAAACATTATTATCGCCATATCGGTTTTGGCCGTTGTGCTGGTGTTGATTTATGGTGTGGTAACCATGGCCAAAGGCGGTGAGGGGGCCAAGGAAAAAAGCAACATCCTCATGCGCTGGCGCGTAGGGATTCAGGCTTTTGCCATATTGAGCATATTGGCAGGGTATTATTTCAAAACCAAAATGCGGGGCGGCTGAGCCCTTGGTCAAACTTAATAAAATCTATACACGCACCGGCGATGACGGGCAAACCGGTCTGGTCGGCGGCGGCAGGGTCAGTAAGGCGGACCTGCGCGTGGCGGCCTATGGCGATGTGGATGAAACCAATAGCACCATAGGGCTGGCCATTTGTGCCATTAAAGATACTGGCCTGAAGGCCGTATTGCAAAAAATACAAAACGACCTTTTTGATCTGGGCGCTGATTTGGCCAATCCGGGGCCGGACAGGAAGAATACACCGGCGCTGCGCACTACGGCGACACAGCCTGTCTGGCTGGAAGCGCAGATTGACCTCTTTAACGCTGATCTTTCCCCCTTGCGTAGTTTTGTTTTACCAGGTGGTGAGGAGGCCAGTGCAAGGTTACACTTGGCGCGGACCGTTTGCCGCCGCGCAGAGCGCCATTTGGTTGCCTTGGCGCAAGACCAAAACATCAATCACAACACGATCGTTTATTTGAATCGGCTATCGGACTTTTTGTTTGTGGCGTCCCGCTGGTGTAATGATAAAGGCGGTAAAGACGTGCTCTGGGTGCCAGGTGCTAATGGCTGAAAATATTGCTTTGCAGCACTTTACGTTCCACGCATCAATGACGATATTGCCGGGTGACAAAGATGAGGCAAAGAATTTAGGAGCGCGACCATGAAGGTTCTCGTGCCCGTAAAACGGGTGATTGATTATAACGTCAAGGCGAGGGTGAAAGCCGATGGATCCGGCGTTGATCTGGCCAATGTGAAAATGTCGATGAACCCGTTTGGGGAAATCGCCGTGGAAGAAGCGGTGCGCCTGAAAGAAAAGGGTGTGGTCAGCGAGATTGTGGTGGTTTCCATCGGCCCAACCCAGGCGCAGGAAACGATCCGCACGGCACTGGCCATGGGGGCGGATCGCGGCATATTGATCCAGACGGATGAAACGGTTGAACCATTAAGTGTTGCCAAATTGCTCAAGGCGGTGGTGGCCGAAGAAGGCCCCGACATGGCCATTTTAGGCAAGCAGGCGATTGATGATGACGCCAACCAGACAGGCCAAATGCTGGCTGCGCTGCTGGACTGGCCGCAAGGCACATTTGCTTCCAAGCTGGAAATTAATGATGGCAAGGCCATCGTTACCCGCGAGATCGATGGCGGCCTGCAAACCCTTGAGGTTGAACTGCCAGCGGTGATTACCACAGATTTGCGCTTAAACGAGCCGCGTTATGCCAGCCTGCCAAATATCATGAAGGCCAAACGCAAGCCGATTGATATGAAAACACCCGATGATTATGCTGTGGCGCTGGAAATCCATCTTGAACAAATCAAGGTGAGCGAGCCGCCACAACGTAAAGCCGGGGTAATTGTGGAATCCGTGGCCGAGCTGGTCGATAAACTTAAAAATGAAGCGGGGGTAATCTGATGGCGATACTGGTGGTTGCAGAACACGATAATGCAAACCTGTCCGATGCCACCCATAAAACGGTGACAGCGGCAGCAAAAATTGGCGGCGATATTGATATACTGATCGCCGGTCATAATGCCGGTGATGTGGCGTCCGGGGCGGCAGAAATAGACGGTGTGCGCGCGGTTCTTCATGCCGATGGCGAGACGCTGGCCAAGCAATTGGCAGAAGCCATGCAGGCGTTGATCGTGCCTTTGATGGATGGGTATGAAGCGGTGCTGACACCGGCGACCACCAATGGCAAAAACTTTCTGCCTCGTGTGGCCGCAGCTCTTAATGTCATGCAAATCTCTGAAATCATTGCCGTTGAAGCCGCCGACACCTTTGTGCGTCCGATTTATGCCGGTAATGCCATGCAAACGGTAAAGTCCAAGGACGCGACCAAGGTCATCACCGTGCGACCCACCGCGTTTGCGGCGGCAAAAACCGGCGGTAACGCCACGGTTAAAAGCATTGATGCGCCTGCGGGGCCTTTCAAATCTGCTTTTGTCTCCGAGGAACTTACCCAGTCGGACCGGCCGGAGCTAACAGCGGCGAAGATTGTGATCTCTGGCGGGCGTGGCATGGGGTCTGGCGAGAACTTTGCCATGATCGAACGCATTGCCGACAAACTGGGCGCCGCTGTGGGGGCGTCACGCGCTGCTGTGGATGCGGGCTTTGTGCCCAATGATTACCAGGTCGGACAAACCGGCAAGGTGGTGGCACCGGCGCTTTATATTGCCGTCGGCATTTCCGGTGCAATACAGCATTTGGCCGGGATGAAAGATTCCAAAGTGATTGTGGCCATAAACAAGGATGAGGATGCCCCGATATTTCAGGTGGCTGATTATGGTCTGGTGGCGGATCTCTTCAAGGCTCTGCCGGAACTGGAAGCGGCGCTGTAACGATGCGCACCCGGACCGCATTATCCGGGTGTGTTACCGCCGCCGTTTTCTTCCGTAAGGAGAAAAGTATTAACAAAACATAAACAAGGCTTTGCGGCACAAAGTTTGCGGTGTAATATAGGCATTGTCCAAAAAGGGGACACCTTATGTCTGATTACAAGCCGATAATTCCCAAGCGATTTTTCACCTGTGTCGCACTGGCCGGTATTGCCGGGGCGGCCTTTGCCCTGACGCGCTGGTCCGATGGGGTGATGGAACTCATAGCCTGGTTCATTCTTGCCTTTTGCGCCGGCGGTCTGGTTTCCGTGCTTCAGCGCCGCGCCGATTCCTGAACCGCAGCGATCAAGGCATGTGCCTCTGGGCCATTCCAGTCGGCCCCGCCGCTAAGTCGTGCGCGCTCAATGCCATTCTTGTCATAAAGCACCGTTATGGGCAGACCAGAGGGCAGCCCCGGCACACTTAGTTTTTGTGCAATGGCAAAGCGGTTATCGTGATACAGCGGCAGGTTTTTTATGTCGGTTTTGGCCAAAAATGCCAGGGCTTCTTTTTTTGAGCGATCCATATTGATCGTCAGCACCATGAAACCGTCATCCCCCAATTCGCCCTGCAGGCGATCAAGCGAGGGGAGTTCAGCGACGCAGGGGGCGCACCAGCTGGCCCAGAGGTTTAGTAATACGGTTTTGCCGCGAAAGTCGGCCAATGTTACCGCCCCGTCCGGGCCTTCAAACGGCTCCATAGGTTGTGCAGGCGGGGTTTTTAGCAGCACCAATTCCTTCATTTCACCTTTGGCTAGCGCCTCAAGGGGGTTGCGGTCTGCCTTTGGGGCGGCTAGCGATTGCATTAACACATAAAGAATAAATGCGAGGCCGGTAGCAGCCAAAACGATGATCGTATTTTTGAGTAATCTGGACATGGAAAACACATAGCGCATATTTTGAAGATGACAAAAAACAAAAACACATCCAACGCCCTTTGGGGTGGCCGTTTTGATGATGCGCCTTCAGCGATTATGCAGGCCATTAATGCTTCCATAGGCGTGGACAAGCGCATGGCGGCACAGGACCTTGCAGGGTCCTCTGCCCATGCGGCCATGCTGGCAAAATGCGGTATTATCAATGCGAGCGACGAAAGGCTCATTCAAGATGGCCTTTCGCAAATTGGCGAAGAGATTAAAGCAGGTGACTTTATCTTTTCTGCGGCGCTTGAAGATATTCACATGAATATCGAGGCGCGTCTGGGCGAACTGATTGGCGAAGCTGCCGGACGATTGCACACGGCCCGTTCGCGCAATGATCAGGTGGCTACGGATTTGCGGCTTTGGTTGCGTGATGCTCTGGATGAAATTGATGAACGCCTTGGCGCGTTTCAAAAAGTGCTGGTGGTTCTAGCCGAAGCGCAAGCCGATACCATCATGCCAGGCTTTACCCATTTGCAAAGTGCCCAGCCGGTCAGTTTTGGCCATTACATGCTGGCCTATGTGGAAATGATGGACCGGGATCGTGGCCGTTTTGCCGATGCGCGGGCGCGCCTGAATGAGTGCCCTTTGGGCGCGGCGGCACTGGCCGGCACGGCCTATCGCGTTGATCGGCAGATGACCGCCAGGGCGCTGGGCTTTGATCGGCCCATGAGCAATTCACTGGATGCGGTATCCGCGCGTGATTTTGCGCTGGAGTTTTTAAGTGCCGCCAGTATTTGCGCGGTGCATTTGTCGCGTCTTGCCGAAGAATTGGTGATTTGGACCTCGGCGGGCTTTGCTTTTGTCTCATTAAGCGATCAATTCTCCACCGGCTCATCCATTATGCCGCAAAAGCGCAATCCTGATGCCGCTGAACTGGTGCGCGCCAAAACCGGGCGCATTGTCGGTGACCTGAATACCCTGCTGGTGGTGATGAAGGGGCTGCCGCTGGCCTATTCAAAGGACATGCAGGAAGATAAAGAACCGGTGTTTGATGCCTATGATGCGCTGTGCCTTAGCCTGTCGGCTATGACCGGCATGATGGCGGATATAAAGATAAACCGCAAAGCACTGGCCGATGCCGCCGGGGCCGCCTTTTCCTCTGCTACTGATCTTGCCGACTGGCTGGTGCGTGAAGCCAATGTGCCCTTTCGCAAAGCCCATCATATCACTGGACAAATTGTCAAATGTGCTGAAAAAAATGGCAAAACCCTGTCTGAATTATCTTTGACGCAGATGCAGGCGATTTGCCCAAAAATCAAAGAAGATGTGTTTGCAGTGTTAACGCCTGCCGCATCGGCGGCCAGCCGCATCAGCTATGGCGGCACGGCGCCGGACAATGTAAAAGCACAGGTCAAACTCTGGAAGGAAAAATTATCATGAGGCTTAAACTCTTTACACTTCTGACCATAACCGTGCTGGCGCTGGGCGCTTGCGGTTTGCGCGACAGCCCGGCGGTTCCACCCGCGCACAATACCCCGGCACCTGCTTCTTCGGATTAGGGCTTTAGGCCTGGGAAATCACCTGTATAGGAAGATCAGGGCAACTCGCCTTGCAGTAAATTTGGTAATGTGCCAACGCCGCCGCCAGCCTCACGGGCGAAAAAGCGCCGGGCCGGGCCGATTTTATCAACCGCCGCCATACCAAGGCCACGCAGCAGGCGAATGGGGGTCAGATCGTTGGAAAAAAGCCGCACAAAGCCTTCGGTGGCGGCGAGTAAACTCGTATTATCAAAGCGCCGCCATTGCTGGTAACGCTCCAGAGCTATGGGGTCGGCAATATCAAGTCCGGCGCGCAAGGTTTGCGCCAATACATCGGCCAGGGCGGCGGCATCGCGTATGCCCGCATTAAAGCCCTGACCAGCGATCGGGTGCATGCCATGGGCCGCATCGCCGACCAGCGCCAGACGCGGGGCAATGTATTTTCCAACGACCATCAAGGTCAGCGGATAAGCCCACCGTGGCCCGGCAGGGGTGAGTTCACCCAAAAACGTGCCAAAACGCCGTTCCAGTTCTGCGGCAAAAAAATCATCGGGGGCGGTTTTGAGGTATTTTGCCGCCGCCGGGGTTTCGGTCCACACCAAAGAGGCGCGATTGCCCGGTAAAGGCAGGATGGCAAACGGGCCATGGGGCAGAAAATACTCATGTGCAATGCCCTGGTGCGGTTGTTCGTGGGCGACCGTGGCAACCACGCCCCACTGATTATAGCCCCAGCCATGGGTGCGAATCCCGGCGGCCTTGCGTGCAGGCGAATTACGCCCCTCGGCACCAACAATTAAAGGCGCGCTCAAAACCTGACCGTTATCGAGTATGGCTTTGGCCATGACCCCGGTAAAATCAAAGGCTTGTGTGCGCACAGTATCGATCAGGGTTAAATGGTCTCTGGAGCGCGCTTCATCCAGAAGCGCCATGCGCATATGGCGGTTTTCCACCATCCACCCCAAAGGCTCGCCCGCTTCCGGGCCGGTGAACTCATCGGCATCAAAGTGCAGCAAAAACGGCCCCGGTCCGCCATGGCGTAACCCGTCATGCGGGCGACCGTCAGAAACCAGAATCTGATTGATCGGGCCTTTATTGTCACCCAGCCTGTCGGCTACGCCGAGAGCGCGCAACATGCGCATATTGGCAAAGGCAATGGCCGAAGAACGTCCGTCAAACGCACTGGCCAATTGCGTTTCAAAAGGCAGGGCATCAACAACGCAAACGTCAAGACCAGCGCTTTGCAGCGCCAATGCGGTAGTCAGGCCAACCAGCCCGCCGCCGGAGATAATGACATCAAAGATAAGGTCAGACTTGCTCATGGCCACATCATATCTAAAGTTGCAAAGATAACCAGAGCAACATGTGCGGCATTTACGGCAGAATTTGTGCATTGATCTTTGCCAGGGTTGCAGGCAAAAGAACAAAAGTTTTAGGATTATCTTATGCAAAAACCACATAGCACACTGGCGGCCAATACGCTTGCTTTTGAAGAAGAAGCCCTGATCGCCCCTACCGGGTTTCGCGAATATGATGCGCGCTGGTGGTTTGGGCGCGAGGACAGCGATAAAGCGCCGCAGATTAATTTGATGGGCATCGAGGCGCTGGGCTTTGGCCTTGGCACCTTGATTTATGAACTGGGTAAAACCCCGGCGATTGTGGTCGGTCATGATTATCGCGCTTATTCGCTGTCCATCAAACAGGCGCTCTGCATTGGCTTGATGCGCGCCGGGGTGCGGGTGCATGACATTGGCTTGGCGTTATCGCCAACGGCGTATTTTGCGCAATTTGATCTGGATATTCCCTGTGTGGCCATGGTTACCGCCAGTCATAATGAAAATGGCTGGACCGGGGTAAAAATGGGGGTGGACCGCCCGCTCACCTTTGGCCCCGAAGAAATGGGACGCTTAAAAGAAATCGTCCTTGGCGGTGCCGGCATAACGCGCCAGGGCGGCGCATTTATCCCCGAATCTGGCGTGCGCGAGCGCTATCTTGCGGACCTGACATCGGGAAAGAAACTGTCTCGTAAAATCAAGGTCGTGGCCGCCTGTGGCAATGGCACGGCCGGTGCTTTTGCGGTGCAGGCACTGGAAGGTATCGGTGCCGAGGTCATACCACTGGATTGCAAGCTGGATTATACGTTTCCGCGTTATAACCCTAACCCGGAAGACATGAAAATGCTGCACGCCATGGCCGAGGCTGTGCGTGAACATGGCGCAGATCTGGCGCTTGGCTTTGATGGTGACGGGGATCGCTGCGGCCTGGTGGACAATACCGGTGAGGAGATATTTGCCGACAAGGTAGGGGTGATGCTGGCGCGTTCTTTATCAGCCCAATATGAAAACGCAGTCTTTGTGGCTGATGTCAAATCCACCGGCATATACGCTATGGACCCGGTATTGGCGGCCAACGGCGCAACAACGGATTACTGGAAAACCGGCCATTCTTATATAAAACGGCGCACGAATGAATTGGGGGCGCTGGCTGGCTTTGAAAAATCCGGCCATTATTTTTTTCGTCCTCCCATCGGACGAGGTTATGATGATGGGTTGCTGACCGGCATTGCGATTTTACGGATGCTGGATGAAAACCCTGATCAATCCATGGCGGACTTAAAAGAAGACCTGCCCAAAACCTGGGGCAGCCCGACCATGTCGCCAGCCTGTGCCGATGAGGTCAAGTATGAAGTCGTGGCAAAAATTGTCGCCGAATATGAAGAGGCGTTGGCGGCGAGGGCGAAAATATTGGGCCAGAATATAACCAGTGTGGTAACGGTAAATGGTGTGCGCGTCACGGTGGAAGATGGCACCTGGGGGCTGGTGCGGGCATCCTCCAACACCCCGAATCTGGTGGTCGTGGTGGAAAGCCCGGTCAGCGAAGAAAACCTGCGGGCGATGTTCGCAGATATTCAAAAACGACTGGCCGCACATCCTCAAGTGGGTGTGTTTGACCAGACCTTGTAAGATGATTTTCAAAGGAAAACGCCAATGCGTGTAACCATGGTAGGGACGGGCTATGTCGGACTGGTCTCCGGAGTGTGTTTCGCCGATTTTGGCCATCAAGTGGTCTGTGTAGACAAGGACAAAAGCAAAATTGATCTGCTGAAAAATGGCGGTGTGCCGATCTATGAGCCGGGTCTGGAAGAACTGGTGGCCAAGAATGTTGCCGAAGGTCGTCTTGCTTTTACCACCGATTTGAAAACCGCTGTGGCCGAGGCAGATGCGGTATTTATTGCCGTGGGCACCCCGTCCCGCCGAGGTGATGGCTTTGCCGACCTGTCTTATGTCTATGCTGCTGTTGAAGAATTTGCATCCACGATGACCGGATTTACAGTGGTCGTGACCAAATCCACCGTGCCGGTGGGCACCGGCGATGAGGTGGAAAGAATTATCCGTAAAACGCGCCCGGATGCTGATTTTGCCGTGGTTTCAAACCCTGAATTCTTGCGCGAAGGAGCGGCAATTGCTGACTTTAAGCGACCGGACCGGGTTGTGGTGGGAACGGAAAACGAACGCGCGCAGGAGGTCATGCGGGCGTTGTATAGACCATTATTTATTAATGAAACGCCGATTGTGTTTACCTCGCGGCGCTCGTCCGAACTGATTAAATATGCGGCCAATGCATATCTTGCCACCAAGATCACTTTTATCAATGAAATGGCTGATCTGTGTGAGCGCACCGGTGCCGATGTGCAGGCGGTCGCGCGCGGCATTGGCCTGGACAAACGCATTGGCACCAAGTTTCTGCATGCGGGTCCGGGTTATGGTGGATCGTGTTTTCCAAAAGACACACTGGCGCTGGTGCGCACCGCCAATGAGGCCGGCACACCGTTGCAACTGGTTGAAGCGGTGGTGAAAGTCAATGCGGCGCGCAAGAAAGCCATGGCTGATAAAATTATCAAAGCGTGTGGCGGATCGGTAAGAGATAAAATCATTGGCGTTCTGGGGCTGGCATTTAAGCCCAATACGGACGACATGCGTGATGCCCCAAGTCTGGATATTATTCCGGCTTTGCAGGAAAACGGAGCGGTCATCCGTGCGTATGATCCCGAAAGCATGGACGAAGCACGCGATCTGCTGCCGGGTATTGCGTATTGCGATGGACCCTATGATGTAGCCAAAGGTGCCGATGCGCTGGTTATTCTTACAGAATGGGATCAGTTTCGCGCCCTTGATTTTAACCGGATCAAAATGGATATGGCTTCAGCCAATATGGTGGATCTGCGCAATATTTACGGCCCCGAAGAAATGGCCAGTCTTGGGTTTTCCTATACAGGCATTGGGCGTGGTTCATGAACTGGCTTAAAGTGCCCCAAGGGCATCGGTAACCAGCTTGATGGCTTGGCGGGCCGTGTGCGGGTTTTCACATTCTGCCATCACCCGAATCAGTGGCTCGGTACCAGAGGGGCGCACCAGCAGGCGGCCGGTGCCTCCTAAAACCGCATTAGCCTCATCACAGGCTTTTTTAACGGCTTCTGCTTCCATGGGGTCCGCGCCTTTGGGTCGAATTACATTGTGCATGAATTGCGGCAGGGGTGAAAACGGGCGCAATATTTTGCTTGCCGGGCTATCAGAGGCGGCCAATACCCGCAACGCCGCGACGGCGGCAATCAGGCCATCGCCGGACGGGCAAAGATCAGGCAGGCGTAAATGACCGGATTGCTCACCACCAAGATTGGCTCCAAGCTCGTCCAGCCGTGCCGCGACATAGCGATCACCAACCTGGGTGCGTTCCAGATCAATGCCAATGTCTTGCAGATAATGTTGCAGGCCAAGGTTGGACATATGGGTGGCAACAACCGCGCCAGCGCGCAAAACACCGTTTGTTGACCAATTATGCGCAATGCTGGCCAGCAAGAGATCGCCATCAATCAGGCCGCCTTTTTCATCAACCAGCAATACCCGATCCGCATCACCGTCAAAAGCAATGCCAACATCAGCACCCAGCGCCGTTACCTGTTGCTGCAAAACTTCAGGGGCGGTCGATCCACATTCCAGATTAATATTTTTACCATCGGGGTTAGCGTGAAGCACATCAATTTTTGCCCCCAGATCAAGCAGGATTTGCGGGGCAAGATGCGAGGCCGCCCCATTGGCACAATCCAGCACCAGGTGCATGCCTGTTAAGGAGGCCCCGGTGGCGGCAGCCATGACGGCGTTGGTATATAATTCATGCACGGCGCTGGTCTGATCGATACGGCCAATGGGCGTCTCAGGCCTGATCGAATGTTGATCGGCCGCATTGATTAAATCCTGTAAGGCATCTTGCTCGGCCTCATCCAGCTTGTCACCGGATCGGCCAAAAAACTTAATGCCATTATCTTCTGCCGGATTGTGAGACGCGGTCAGCATAACCCCAAGCGCCGCACCGCGATCTCTGACGGCCAGGCCAACTGCGGCTGTGGGCACAACACCTGCCAGCAAGACATTGGCACCACCCGAAGAAAGCCCTGCGCTTAGCGCTGCTTCCAGCATGGGGCCAGAGGCGCGGGTGTCTCGGCCAACAAAAACCAGCGCGCCCTGCCCGACCATATGGGCGGCTGCCTGGCCGATGCGGCAAAGGCTTATGGCGTCAATGGGAGCCTGATTGGCTTTGCCGCGAACGCCGTCAGTACCAAAAGTGATCATATCCATTATCCGGGTCTACATCTTGCAAACTAAACGCCAGTATTGCCTTGATCGCATCAATTGCCTAGACAAACAAACAGATAAGTTTCGTTGAAAAGGGTGTGCCATGAAGCCGCTACGCAAGGCCGTTCTTCCTGTTGCCGGACTGGGCACACGGGTCCTGCCCGCCACCAAATCGATCCCCAAAGAAATGCTGCCCATAGTGGACCGCCCGGCGGTGCAATATGTGGTGGATGAAGCGCGCGAAGCAGGGATTGAGCATATTATCTTTGTCACCGGACGGGCGAAAAGCGCCATTGAAGATTATTTTGACCGGGCCTTTGAGCTGGAAACCATTTTGCGCGGCAAAGGCAAAAACGATGTGCTTCAAGCCCTGGCAGAATTACTGCCAGAGCCAGGCTCCATGAGTTTTGTGCGCCAACAGGCGCCGCTTGGGCTGGGTCATGCCATCTGGTGCGCACGTGATATCATCGGGGACGAGCCATTTGCCGTCTTGCTGCCTGATGTCTTGATCAAGGCCAAAACCGGCTGTCTGACGCAAATGGTTGAGGCCTATGGTGAAACCGGTGGCAACATTATTGCCGTTGATGAGATCCCTCCTGCTGATGTCAGCAAATACGGTGTTATTGCGCCAAAGGGCAAGAGCGGCAATTTGATTGAAATGCAGGGCATGGTCGAAAAACCGGCCATAGATGACGCGCCATCAAATCTGAAAATAACCGGGCGCTATATCCTGCAACCTGAAATTCTGGGGCTTTTGGCAAACCAGCAAAGCGGTGCGGGTGGTGAAATTCAGCTTACCGATGCCATGGTTCGGTTGATGCAGATACAGCCATTTTTTGCACTACCCTATCAGGGCACCGATTTTGATTGTGGTGACCGGTTGGGCTATCTGCGCGCCATTGCCCATTTTGCGCTAAATCATGAAACGCTGGCCGAGGGTGCCAAAGAGGTTTTTGAAAAAGCTCTTAAATCAGTGCAGACTTAACGACGGCCGCTATAGGCCCCGGCTTTATCCAGTTTTTCCACGCGTTTCAGTGCGGCTCTGGCTTTTTGCCATTTCCACCAGACAAAGGCGATTTTGGGTCCATCCACCAGATAACGCTGCCACATACGCTTTGGCTCGCTAAGCAGACGAAACAACCATTCCAGACGGTTTCTTTGCATCCATTTTGGCGCCCGGTGCACTTTTCCGGCCAGAAAATCAAGGGATGCCCCGACACAAAGCCCTGTGCCTTCGCAATCCTTGCGGCGCAGACAGGCGCGCGCGATCATTTCCTGTTGTGGTGAGCCGACACAAAAGAACGCAAACCGGGCCGGGTTTTTGGCTACAAAATCGGCACATTGCTCTACCGCCAGAAGATTATGGCGCAGCCCCATTGGCGGCTCGTACCAGTTCACATTTTGCAGACCATAACGCCGGGTGACGGCTTCAATAACCTGCGCATTGGCACCGATTACCGTGACTGGTTCATCAGGCTTGATAACATTTTCAAACAGATATTTTGTCAGATCAGAGCCGGGGGTGACGTTGACTTTTTCACCACTAATGGCGGCAATCAGCTCTAAAATGCGGGAATCACAAACCGTCAGCCAGGCTTGTGCATAAAGCCGTCTTACCCAATCAGGTTCGGTCTGCAAGCGCACCAGATGGTCTACATTTGGCGTGACCACAAACTTGAAAGCTGACCCGGCGGGGCGCTCGCTAATGCGCTCTACGGTCTGGCGAAAATCAATGCGGTCAAAGGTGGCGTTCAAGAACCAGACATGGCGGTTTTGCTGCCGCCGGTCAGTTTGACCACGACTCTTTTTGCGCCGGTCCTGGCCCTTTTCTGCCATTGGTTTTGTAATACTCACCTGTTCTCACCCGTTTTTGTGTGTTTATAGCGCAAAGCCCTTAACGGAGCCCTTAAAAATATGCCCAAGCGCAAGATTCGGGTGGCGCGTAAGGTTTTGACCATTAAACTTGGGCCATGAAAACCAATTCAGCAGAGTATCAAACCGTGACCAAAGCCCTTGGGTTTTTGGATGAGCACTGGAAAGAACATCCAGACCTGTCAACAATTGCATCGCACGTTGGGCTTAGTGCCTCGCATTTTCATCGCCTGTTTTCCGGCTGGACCGGCACAAGCCCCAAACGGTTTATGGATGCGCTGGCCCATGCCGATGCCCGTGCCTCACTGCTGGAAGGTTTAAGCGTTCTGGATGCCACTTATGAAGCCGGGCTTTCCTCACCGGGGCGGCTTCATGATCTTTTTATCGCCTTTGAAGCGGCCACGCCAGGAGAGGCCAAAGCGCGCGGGCGGGGTCTTTGCTTTATCTGGGGCGTGGCCGCTTGCCCCTTTGGTCTGGCAATCATGTTACTCTCGCCGCGTGGCCTCTCTGCGCTTGGGTTTGCTGATGAGGGCGATGAGTTATCGGTCTTTGAAGATTTGAAAAGCCGTTATCCCGCCGCCACCTTTGTGCGCGATGACGCAAAAGCACAAGCGCTTGGCAAAGATATATTCAAAGGCGGCAAGACGGTGCCACTGGCGCTATATGGCACCCCCTGGCAGCGTCAGGTCTGGCGCGCATTATTGGCCATTCCGCCTGGAAGAACCACGCGTTACGGCGCTTTGGCCGAAAAGGTATGCAGCAAAGCCGCTGCCCGCGCTGTAGGCGCGGCGGTGGGACGTAATCCGGTCTCCTGGCTAATACCCTGCCACCGGGTACTGGGCGCGGACGGGCGTCTGACCGGTTATCACTGGGGTGTGGAGCGTAAGCGATCCATGCTGGTCTATGAGGCAATAACCGCGTAATATAGCGTTATGAATACAGGTCCCCTAATTGCCATCATATTGTTTATCCTGCTTTTCCTTCTCGCGTCTTTACGTGCCGGGTTGGGGTATTTACAGGTGCGCCGTGATGCAAAAGAAGAATGGCCGGACTTTCAAAAAGTCTGGCCAAAGCGCGCCAGCGGCCTGAGCGCAGAACAGTTTGAAAATGCCTATGTGCGGGCTCATGGGCCACGCGCGCCGCTTTACGGGGCGGTTATGTTGCTGATCGCAGCGGTATTAACTCCGGTGATCATGCTCCTGCTGACCGCACTTTACGGATTTTTTATTGCCGAGCCGATCAATGCCACTGGCGGCCCGGCGAATGGGCTGGCCAGTGAAGTCAGTCGCCAGTTTCGCCTTGATGGACCGTTGGTTTATGCGTTTTTCCTGTTTTTTGGCCTGATTGCCTCCTGGGGCCTGGTGGCTTTTGCCGTGGCGCATCGTTTTCACCGCAACCGCCCAGGTTCACTGGAAGATGAATTACGTGTCGAACGCGGCGAGGGCGAATTGCCAGAGGTAGAGGTCAAGCGACCAAGGCCAAAATGGTCACCATTGGTGCAAACCGACGATGGCCTGCAAATGCCAAAAAATTCAGATAAAAAGGAGGTGCCGTGATGGAATTTCTGCACACCATGGTTCGCATCAGTGATGTGGAAGCATCCGTGCGGTTTTATGTCGGGGGGCTGGGCTTAAAAGAGCTTCGCCGCGTGGATAATGAAGCGGGCCGTTATACCCTGATCTTTCTGGCCTCTGCAGAAGATTGCGAGCGCTATGCACCCCGTCAGGGCACGGGACTGGTGCCAGGTCTGCCCATGGTGGAACTGACCTTTAACTGGGATGAAATGGGCTATGATTCGGGACGTAATTTTGGTCATTTGGCGTTTCAGACCAATGATATTTACGCCCGTTGCGCGCATTTACAGAAGATGGGCGTTACCATAAACCGCCCGCCCCGTGACGGGCGCATGGCCTTTGTGCGCTCTCCTGATGGAATTTCTATCGAGCTATTGCAAAAAGGCGAACCCCTCGCCCCGGCTGCGCCATGGAAAAACATGGAAAACACCGGGGCCTGGTAGGGCCTTGAATGGGTTTGGACCCTTGGGTTTACCTTCAGGCTTTTTCTGTCAGGCGTAAAAACCGCATCCGCATTTCAGCGCAATCCTTGAATACGCCGGCAAAGCGTGTGGTTACGGTATCAACGCCGTTATGGCCTACCCCGCGGGTGGACATGCACTGGTGCTCGGCGGTGATCATCACCGCTACACCTCTTGGGTTCAACTCATCCATAATCGCCTGACTGATCTGTGCGGTTAGGTTTTCCTGGGTTTGCAGGCGTTTTGAATACATCTCTACCAGACGCGCCAGTTTGGATAGCCCAACGATGCGATCTGTAGGTAAATAGGCTACATGGGCAACGCCAATAAAGGGGGCCATGTGGTGCTCACAATGGCTCTGCACCTCAATATTGCGCAGCATGACAATATCATCATAGCCGGAAACTTCCTTGAAAGTGCGCGATAATATATCTGTTGCATCCCCGTTATAGCCGCTAAACCATTCTTCAAAGGCTTTTGCCACCCGTTTAGGTGTGTCCAGCAGGCCCTCGCGAGTTGGGTCATCGCCGGTCCATGCCAGAAGTGTGCGCACGGCATCTTCTGCCTGGGCGCGTGTGGGTAATGCTGCGGCATCATTTACGGCACGCAGAGTGGCAGGTTTGTTGGTATAAGCATCCATGGAAAATCCCCGTAGATTGCGGGGGAGGGGGTCGAGCCGGTCCATCCGGGCTTAACGCCCACCCTGTTAAGTCATATGTGACGATAATAAGTTAGGGGGCATTGACGGACGCTTCAACCCTAATGTTTTCAGGGTTTGCTCAATATGTTGTGAACACACCGCCTGTGCAGCACCATTGCACAATTGGCGTAAATGCGTATTGAGACCGCTTACAGACATAAAATTGAGATACGAGCGGTTATGGCCATACAGCTTTACGATACGTTTACCCGTCAAAAACGTGACTTTCACCCTGCCGATCCAGCGCGTGTCACCATGTATCTGTGCGGACCCACCGTGTATTCCTATGCCCATATTGGCAATGCACGACCGGCCGTGGTGTTTGATGTGCTTTATCGGTTATTGCGGGTAGAATACGGCACGGATCATGTGGTGTATGCGCGCAATATTACCGATGTGGATGATAAAATAAACGCGGCAGCAAAAGCCGATGGCGTGGCGATCAATGTGATTGCTGAAAAATTTACCAAAATCTACCGCGAGAACACGGCGGCCTTGAAAGTGCTAACTCCGGATTTTGAACCCACAGCCACGGCTCATATGAACGAGATGATTGCCCTGGTGCAACGTCTGATCGAGGCCGGCAATGCCTATGAAGCCGAAGGCCATGTGCTTTTTGATGTAACCAGTTTTGACGGTTATGGTGAACTTTCCCGGCGCAAACTAAAAGATATGATCGCGGGCGCGCGGGTTGAAGTGGCAGATTATAAACGCAATCCGGCAGATTTTGTTTTGTGGAAACCGGCTAATGATAATGATCCGGGCTGGAAAAGCCCCTGGGGCCGTGGCCGCCCCGGCTGGCATCTTGAATGCTCGGCGATGATTGAGGCGGTGCTGGGCACACGCATTGATATCCATGCCGGTGGGCAGGACCTCATCTTCCCGCACCATGAGAATGAGCGGGCGCAATCCATGTGCTCACACGACGGCAAAAGGTTGGCCAATTACTGGCTGCACAACGGTTTTTTGGACATGGACAGTGAAAAAATGTCCAAAAGCCTCGGAAATGTTAAGCTGATCCACGAATTACTGGAAGAGTGGCCGGGCGAAGTCTTGCGCTTTGCCTTGCTTGGTGCCCATTATCGTGCGCCGCTGGACTGGTCACAAAACCTGCTTGTTCAATCGAAAACCACGCTGGACCGCTATTATGGCACCTTGCGCCGCCTTGCTGATGTTCCTGCCGCCGATGTGCCTGCACCTGAGGGTTTTATTGCGGCTTTGCATGACGATCTGAATACACCACAGGCTCTGGCCAAACTCTCGACGCTTTCCACCCAGGCCAATAAGGCCGAAAAGGATGACGAGAAGGCAAAGCTGAAAGGTGAAATGCTGGCCATCGGGGCGCTGTTGGGCCTTTTTGAGGAAGACCCGGAAAGCTGGTTCAAAAGTGATAAAGGCCTTGGTGAAAAAGATCTGGACGCCGATGCCATCGATAAACTGGTGGCCGCCCGTGTGCAGTCGCGTAAAGACAAGGACTGGGGCGAAGCAGATCGTATTCGTGACCTTCTGACTGAAATGAACATTGTTGTTGAAGACAAGGGCGAGGGTAGTATCTGGCGCCGCCAATAATTGCGCCTATATCTTGGTGATGGATAACGATCTTTATAACACCGCCATTCTAACCCTGGCTGCCGGTATCCCGCATCTTGGCACACTGGGTCGTCCGGATGGCGCCGCGGAAAAATCAGCGCGTCTTTGTGGTTCGCGCGTCAGTGTGCAAGTGAAACTGGACGGTGCCGGGCGGATCAGTGATTTTGCCCAGGAGGTCAAGGCCTGCGCATTGGGCCAGGCCGCGTCTGCCATTCTTGGCCAGTATATTATCGGGGCCGATCTTGATGAACTTACCTCGGCGCGCAATGCCTTTCGTGCCATGGTCAAGGAGAGTGCGCCGCCACCCAAAGGGCGCTTTTCCGCTCTCAAAACCCTGGCTGCCGTCAAAGATTATCCCCAACGCCATCAGTCAGCGCTTTTGCCGTTTGAGGCGGCGGTAGAGGCGGTTGAGGCGGCATTAAAATAGGCAAGATTTTTCAGAGATGGTTTAGACTCTGACGTCCGGGATGTATTATTGTTCTGGCAAATTACATGGGTTGTCATTGCCCGGTTTATCCAGTGCGGCATTGATGTCGATAATGAACTTCCGGAACAGTCCCGGAATGACCGCCTGGGGTTTGTTTTTCGATCTTGATCCTTTGCTGCATCCTTCGACAGGGTCAGGATGAGGCCATAGAAAGTTTAATAACAACCTTATCTTGAGGTGCGACGTTTAGGAGCCTCGAAAGATGGAGGGCAACGTGCCGGTAATATACCTCATCAACGCCCCCGTTGGATAAGTTTTAGGTAGTCCTCCGTGTTTGAAAACAGGACACGGCCAGGAAACCATCCTCTTTCTTCTGCCTCCAAAAGGGAGGGCGGGAGAAGAGTAAGATGAGGGGATGGGGCGTTATAAGGCATATCTGTGCCGTTGCGTTTATCAACTCAAAAACCCCTCACCCCGGCCCTCTCCCGCTTTCCTCTTGGGGGAGAGAGGGAGTTATCCCGTGCATAAACCTCAAGGGACACACACTACCCCTTAATGACCCTCACGCTGTCCCTCACCCCCCCTCAAGTGACCCAAAACGCCCTTTTATGGACCCTTAAATCAGGCTTATTGACCCTTATTATCCCTGTGTTTGTTGGTGGTTACCCATAATTATCCCCGCCCATGCAGAGCAAGCTATACTGGTGCTATTTAATCACTGGTATTGAGCGTAATTTCTCTGGCCGGGGCCCGTAAATTATAAAGATTGCCCATCACCGCGCCATAGGCACCGGCATTGGCAATCAGCAGCACATCGCCCTCGGACGTGGGGGGTAAATGCCGGTCAATGCCTAAAATATCAGCAGATTCGCAGATTGGACCAACCACGGATACCGGGGATAATTCGCTCGTCTCGTGCAGGCGCGTCAGATTGACAATATCATGATGGGCTCCGTAAAGCGCCGGGCGAATAAGTGAGTTCATCCCGGTTTCCAGACCGGCATAAGCGGTGCTGCCTTTGGTTTTTGTCTGGGTGACACTGGCCAGTAACACCCCGGCTTCGGCAACCATATAGCGGCCAGGCTCCAGCCATATCTCTATGCCGGGGCAGGCTTTGCGCACCAGTGTCAGGTTATCGTCCAATTGCTGCAAATCCAGCGCTGCCATGCCGGCATTTTCCGGCACGCCAAGGCCGCCGCCCAGATCGAAGGCTTTCAGGTCGGGAAAGTCTGCCGCTAATGTGGCAAACAATTGCGCTATATCGCGCCAGTGACCGGGGTCAAGTATGCCGCTTCCTGCATGGGCATGCAGCCCGGCAATTTTGACGTTTGCAGCCTTGGTCAGCGCGCGCACCTTCGCCAGATCAGACATGGGAATGCCAAACTTGGCCCGCGCTCCGGCGGTTTGCACATGACGATGATGTCCCCGCCCGCGCTCGGTATCGACGCGCAACAGCACTTCGGTATTGGCAAAAATTTCCGGCCAGTGTGTTAGCGGGTGCAGATTATCAAGGGTCAGGCGCACACCATAACCAATGGCAGCTTCATATTCCTGCCGGGGAGCGAAATTTGGAGTAAAGAGTATTCGTATCGGGTCGATATCCGGCAGGACTGTAAAGACATGCTTGATCTCGGCCAGGGAGACACATTCAATGCCAACACCTTGCCGGGCAATGGTTCGCAAAACCTCCGGGTGGGCATTGGCCTTCATGGCATAAAACACCCGGTCTACCGCTTTTAATGCGGTTAAGGATTGTGCGCGGGCCTGCACCGTTTCAAGATCATAAACATAGGTGGCTTCACCGTCCGGTTTGGCAGCCAGCAATTCGCGCTGTTTGCTTTGCCACCATGGCCGGTGCGTATGATTTTGCGATGGTTTTTCGCCCTGACTTTCCTGCCATGGGGCACCAAACACCTTGTCATTGGGCTCAATTTCGACCATTTCATCATGCAGGCGGCGCGCCAGCTTTTGTGCCTGATCTTCATCCACGACCACGGTGAAATTAAGATCATTGGCGGCCTGACTGACCAGACGCACCGGGTGTTCACGAAACAGCTCCAGCGCCGGGGTCAGTTTGTGCAATATGGTGCGGATGCCCCGCCCCACCAGACTGACCGAAGCACAGTGGCGCAAAATACTAACCCGGCATAAAGGCTCCAGATCGCTTTGCAGCTTTTCCAGTGCGGTGTCGTCGAGATTTTGTCCAGGGTCCAGAGAAACGGTTACGCTGGCCTCGGAGGTGGAAACCAGATCAATGGAGAGGTTGTTCTGTGAAAAGGCGGCAAAGGCTTTGGCTAAAAACCCCGCCTCACCCCACATGGAAGATGAGGTCATGGACACCAGCACCAGACCGGTTTTTACGGTTATGGCCTTGACCCGCGCATGGGTGTCGGCGGGCTGATCGCTAATCCTGGTGCCGGTGGCATCGGGTTGGTCGGTGCATTTTACCAGAACCGGTATGTGTGCACGTCGGGCGGGGGGCAGTGCGCGCGGATGGACCACTTTTGCCCCCATCAGGGCGATCTCCTGCGCTTCGTCATAGCTGAGGTCTTTGAGCAGGCGCGCCGAGGCACTAAGACGTGGGTCGGTGCTGAACATGCCCGGCACATCGGTCCAGATTTCAAGGCGCTTTGCCTGCAATTTGGCAGCAAAAAAAGATGCGGACACGTCCGAGCCGCCACGGCCCAGCAATACGGTTTCTTTGCGGGTATTGCGGGCAATGAAACCCTGGGTCAACACCGCATCGCCTTCAAGACCATTTAGGCGGGCCTGCAGATCCGTGTCCGGTGTATCTGAACATATAGCTGACAGGTAATGCGCGGTTTCATTGGTGTTATTGGTGTCCAGGGACTGCAAACCACTGCGGGCATCAAATAATGAGGTGGCGATGCCGCTGACCAGCAGGCGCGCCGCACCAAGGGCGGTTGCCATGATTTCACCTTCAGCAAAAATACGGGCGCGCACCCGTGGGCTGGCCTCGCCCACGAGGGCTATGCCACTTAAATTTTTTGTCAGGCGTTTCAGTGAAGGGGCGATCAGGGGTTCGCCATCCAGGCCAAGCGCCTGGGCCAGTTGCAGATGACGCCGGGCAATATCATCAAGGATGGTCTGACCTTCTTGTCGCAGCGCAGCGTTGATGGCTTTTTCCAGCAGGTTGGAGACTTGCGAAAGCGCAGAATGAACAATCAATGGCCGCTCATTGGCACTGATCCGCGCTCGCACCAGTGTTTCAATGGTTTCCCAGCACTCCAGCGTTGATACGCTGGTGCCGCCAAACTTCATCACCACCCAGGGCGTTGTGACTGTCGGGGGGGTCATTCTCGGCTCCATTTATAATCCCCGGCTTTCATGGGCATGGCCTACGCTTCTGTCCAGTAACAAAGTCAGAAAATTGTCGTAACGGCTCTTGCACATCTGGATTTACTGTATTAATATGCTAATACAATAGATCAAGGATGATGCCATGACCAATGCTAATTCAACACCACATCAAGGCGTGCGTGCCACCGATGAAGCAAGCCAGGCTTTGTTATGCGCTATTCAATCATTACGCACCCCTGATGAGTTATTACGGTTTTTAACCGACCTTTGCACACCGGCTGAATTAAGGGCGCTGGTGGCGCGTTGGCAGGTAGCCAAATTGCTGGACGCGGGCGCGCTTTCCTATCGGGACATTAGCGAAAAAACCGGAGCCAGCACCACAACCGTAGGTAGGGTGGCGCGGTTTTTAAACGAAGAATCCTATCAGGGTTATCGCATTGCGCTGGATAGGACGTCAGACCAATGAGCGACATATTACGCATAGCCGTACAAAAAAAAGGCCGTCTGGCAACGGACAGTAACCGGCTGCTGGATGAGGCGGGTCTTGGCTTTTTTCGCAATCCGGGGGCGCTGACCTGCCGGGCCAGAGGCTTGCCAGTAGAGCTACTTTTTGTTCGTGATGATGACATTCCCTCTCTGGTGGCAAAGGGCGTGTGCAATCTTGGCATTGCCGGAGAAAATGTGCTGCGCGAAGAAGCGCTGGAAAACCCGGATACACAAGAATTACAAACCGTGCGGGCACTGGGCTTTTCCCGCTGCACCCTAAAGCTCGCGGCCCCCAAAGAGGGTAAGATTCGCACCGTTAGTGATTTGCAGGGCCTGAAAATCGCCACATCGTATCCGCAAATACTGGGTGTGTATTTGAAAGAAAAAAATATTCAGGCAAAATGTGTGACTTTGAAGGGTGCAGTAGAAATTGCGCCGGCGCTGGGTCTGGCCGATGCGATATGTGATCTGGTTTCCTCCGGGGCAACCCTGGCGGCCAATGGCCTTTGTGATTTTGCCAGGGTGATGAAAAGTGAAGCTCTACTGGTGCGTTCCAATACGCGTTGGAGCGCGGCGCAGGAAACAACGCTGGCAAGGCTGTTGCGGCGCATTGATGGTATTATTGCCAGCCGTGCCACCAAATATATCATGCTCAATGCGCCAAAAAGCGCGGTAGATGAAATCACCGCTTTGCTGCCAGGCGCTGATGCCCCGACCATAATGCCGTTGGCCGGGCGGGATGACCAGATGGCGGTGCACGCAGTTTGCCGAGAGGAAATATTCTGGGACACGCTGGAGGCGCTGGAGGCGCGCGGTGCCAATGCCATTCTGGTCTTGCCCATTGAAAAAATGATGGGTTGATTATGAATATATTGAACTGGAACAGGCTAAATGAAGCAGAGCGGGCAGCGGCTCTGCAACGTCCGCAAACCGGTGAGTGTGCGGCGAAGGATGTGGTCCATGATATCATAGAAGCGGTAAGGCGTGGTGGCGATGACGCTTTGAAGGCGCTCAGCCAGCGTCTTGATGGTTGTGCGCCAGTAAATTTTCTTGTGGAGCCGTCGCGCCTTGAGGCCGCTTGGCAAAGCCTGACGCCAGAGGCGCAAAGCGCCATGAAGCGTGCGGCGCGCAATATAAAGCGTTTTCATCAGGCACAATGGCCAAAAGAAGTAAAAGTTGAAGTAGAATCAGGACTGGTTTGCGAACGTATCATTCGCCCTATAGACAGCGTTGGTATTTATGTGCCTGGTGGCACAGCCCCCTTATTCTCGTCTTTGCTGATGGCTGCCATACCGGCAAAACTGGCGGGAGTTCGTAAAGTGATTGTGACCAGCCCACCGGCAAAAAATGGCGCCATAGCACCAGTAGTGTTGGCCGCCGCCCGGCTTTGTGGCCTTGATGAAGTTTATTGCGTGGGCGGTGCCCATGCGATTGCTGCCATGGCATTCGGAACTAAAACCATCCCCTGTGTGAACAAGATTTTCGGGCCGGGCAATCAATGGGTCAATGAAGCCAAAATGCAGGTTACGCAAATCCAAGGTGGTCCGGCGATTGATCTTCCCGCCGGGCCCAGTGAAGTCATGGTGCTGGCCGACCAAAGCGCAAAACCTGACTGGGTTGCCGCAGATCTTCTTAGTCAGGCAGAACACGACCCACTGGCCCAGGTCATTTTGTTGAGCATGAGCGCTTCATTGGTGCAAGAGGTGAAACGCTCAATCGCGCAACAACTCACCGCTTTACCCCGTGCCGCCATTGCCAAAAAGGCCTTGCAAAGTGCACGAATGATCGTGGTTGAAAACCGTATTCAGATGCTGAAAATAGCCAATCTATATGCACCGGAGCACCTGATTATCCAGTGTGAATCCCCTAAAGACATGGTGGCCGAAATACGCAATGCAGGGTCCATTTTTGTTGGCCCCTATACCCCGGAGGCTTTGGGCGATTATGCCAGCGGTACCAATCATGTTCTTCCAACTTCCGGGGCTGCACGGGCCTATAGTGGTCTTGGTTTGGAGAGTTTCTTAAAAACCATCAGTGTGCAATCTGCCACTGCAAATGCGCTCACCGTGTTGGGGCCTGTGGTGCAGGACCTTGCCAGAATGGAAGGTCTGGATGCCCACGCCCGGTCCGTTGGGGTGCGCCTGGGGTCAGGCCAATGAATGATCTAATCAAAAAAGTAGCAAGGCCAGAAATTGTTAATCTGACGCCTTATAAGGCCAGAGGTGGTGTCGTGGATGGGGCCATAGTGCTGGATGCCAATGAAAACCCCTGGGCACCACCCGGTGCAGAGGGCAAATGGAACCGCTATCCGGCGCAACAACCGGCAGCTTTGCGCGCCCGTTTGGCGGCGCTTTATGGCATTAAAGAAGAACAATTGCTGATGATGCGCGGCGCGGATGAAGGCATAGATGTTTTGTACCGTGCCACCTGCCGGGCTGGCAAGGATGCGGTATTGATAACGCCGCCTACATTTGGGCTTTACAGGGTGGCGGCACAGGTGCAGGGCGCGGACCTGATTGAAGTTGCATTGGATAATAAATTTCAGATCAGGGCTCAGGAAATTATCAGCGCCGTTCAGCAAAGCCCGGTAAAGTTAATTTTTTTGTGTAGCCCGAACAATCCAACTGGCAATCTGATTGCCAGACAGGATGTGTTGGAGATAGCGCGCCAGTGCCCGGATCAATTGCTGGTGGTGGATGAGGCTTATGTTGAGTTTTCCAATACACCAGGTTTGGCAAATGATCTGGAAGAGGTGCCTAATCTGGTTATATTACGCACCCTTTCCAAAGCGTATGGACTGGCCGGTGCAAGAGTGGGCGCAGTGCTGGCCAATGCTCCGGTAATAGAATTATTGCGCAAGGTTCTGCCCCCCTATCCCTTGCCAGCGCCGGTAATCGCAGCGGTGCTAAAAGCGCTGGTGCCGGTCAATATGGCCATCTTAAACGACCGCATTGAACGGATCAAAGCTGAGCGTGAACGTATTCGCAAGGCGCTTGCAGAATCGGAATGGGTAGAAAAAATATGGCCTTCAGCGGCCAATTTCCTGTTGGTTAAATGCCGTCCTGATCCGCAGATTTTGCTGCGGCTGAAAGCCCGCGCCATTCATGTGCGCGATTTTCAGGCTCTGGGACCGGGCATGGTGCGCATCAGCATTGGTTCCGTTGATGAAAACAATGCCTTGCTGGAGGCCTTCGGTGTTATATCAAAAACTGCACCCCTTCTGCGTGCCGCTACCATCTGCCGGGCTACGGCTGAGACGCAGATCAGTGCGCAAGTGAGGTTGGATATTACGGATCCGGTGCAGATTGATACAGGCATTGGTTTTTACGATCACATGCTGGAGCAAATTGCCCGCCACGGTGCATTTTCACTGATTTTGAATGCTAAAGGTGATCTGCGCATTGATGAACACCACACGGTTGAAGATTGCGCCATTGTGCTGGGGCAGGCGATCCGCCAGGCTTTGGGGGACCGGGCAGGCATTGGCCGTTTTGGTTTTGTGTTGCCCATGGACGAAGCGCAGGCGCGCATTGCCATCGACCTTTCCGGGCGTCAGGCCTTGCGTTTTGACGTGTGCATAGATCCGGCCGGAGCGGGCGGTCTTGGTGGCCAGATGGTGCGCCATGTGTTTGAAACCCTGTCACAAAGTCTGGGCGCGGCTATTCATATTGAGGCCGAGGGAGAGAATACGCACCATGTGATCGAGGCCATATTCAAAGGTTTTGGCCGAGCGCTACGCCCGGCGCTGGCGCGCAACGGCGATCAGATTCCATCCAGCAAAGGCGTGTTGTAATGTCCTTGATGATAGCTGACACGGGCTGTGCCAATCTGGCCTCGGTTCGCTTTGCCTTTGCCCGCTTGGGCGTGAATGCCATTATCAGTTCCGCACCAGAGGAGCTGGCCCTTGCCGAACGTCTTGTCCTGCCGGGCGTTGGCTCGGCCAATGCCGGGATGCAGGCTTTGCGCACCAATGGTCTTGATGAAATGCTGGGCGAATTTCCCCGCCCGCTTTTGGGTGTTTGCCTTGGTTTGCAGTTGTTATTTGATCACAGCGATGAGGGCGACACCGACTGTCTTGGGCGACTGCATGGTGCCGCAGAATCTTTGTCCGGTACCGCCGGGCCAGTGCCGCATATGGGCTGGAACACGCTGAATATATGTCAAATGGATCCAATTTTATCTGGCCTGGAAGATCGCACTTATGTCTATTTTGTGCACTCATTTGCCATCAAGCCATCACCAGATACGCTGGCTGTGACAACCTATGGCACTAATTTCTCTGCCATTGTCCGCCGGGATAATATCTATGGTTGTCAGTTTCACCCGGAACGATCCGGTAAACCCGGTGCCTTGATTTTACAGAACTTTCTGGACGTGAACCCATGATTTGGCCAGCCATAGATATAATGGATGGGCGTTGTGTGCGCCTGCATCAGGGTGATTTTGCCCAGCAAACCCGCTATGATGATGATCCAATAATGCGCGCCAAAGCCTTTGCCGGGGAAGGGGCGAAGGCACTGCACATTGTGGACCTGGACGGGGCAAAAAAGGGTATGGTTCGCCAAAGTCGGCTGATTGCCAATATTGCGCAATCAAGCGGGCTCATGGTGCAGGCCGGTGGTGGTATTCGCACCACAAGTGATATTCAAAACCTGCTGGATAATGGCGTGACGCGGGTAATCATTGGATCAAAAGCAATAACCGAACCAGAAACAGTGCACGGCTGGTTGCGCCGCTTTGGCGCGGAACACATAGTGCTGGCATTGGATGTGCGCCTTGAAAATGATATTCCCGTACCAGCTATTCGTGGCTGGCAGGAAAGTGTTTCCACTACTTTATGGGATGTATTGGCGACCTATGGCCAAAGCGTCCGCCATCTTCTGGTTACAGACATCGGCCGCGATGGTGTTCTGGGGGGTGCAAATACTAATTTATACCGTCAAATCAAAAGCGGTTTTCCGGCATTATCACTTTTGGGGTCGGGCGGGGTTGGCGCGTTGGACGATATTAAAGCGGTGCGGGCATCTGGCGCGAATGGCGTGATCGTTGGCAAGGCACTTTATGAGCGCAGATTTTCGTTACAGGAGGCGTTGGCATGTTGGCCCGGCGTATAATTCCCTGCCTGGATGTTATGGATGGAAAGGTCGTTAAGGGCATTGGCTTTGCCGATCATCAAGTGGTGGGCGATGCAGTAGAGCTTGCCTGTCGCTATAGCGCCGAAGGGGCTGATGAATTGGTGTTTTATGACATCACTGCCAGCCCACAGCGCCGCCGCGTGGATGCCGCCTGGGTATCGCAAATCGCCCGCGAGCTTGATATTCCCTTTACCGTGGCTGGTGGTATAGGCAGCCTGGAGGATGCGCAGGCTATATTAGCGGCAGGGGCGGACAAAATCTCGGTTAATTCCCCTGCCTTGGCTAATTCTGATCTGATCAATGTGCTGGCCAGGCGCTTTGGCAGCCAGTGTGTTGTGGTCGGAATTGACAGTTTTTGGGATGGGCAAGACTGGCAGGTGAAGGCCCTGACCGGTGATCCGTCAAAAATGTTGAACACAAATTGGAAAACCCGCGACTGGATCAAAGAAGTGCAAAGCCGGGGTGCCGGTGAAATCGTTCTTAACTGTATGAATGAAGATGGCCGACGGGCGGGCTATGACCTGAAACAATTGCACACCATGCGTAAGCTCTGCGCGGTGCCACTGATCGCTTCTGGTGGGGCAGGATGCCAGCAAGACTTTGCCAATGTGTTTCAGAAGACAGGCGTCGCCGGGGCGCTGGCGGCCAGTGTGTTTCATAAAAATATTATCGCTATTGCTGCACTGAAGTCTTATCTGCGCGAGCAAAATATAGAGGTGAGATCATGACTATTACACCCCCTTTGAATAATCTCGATTGGCAAAAAGGTGAAGGTTTAATCCCGGCCATTGTGCAAGACGCCGGATCCGGTGATGTGCTGATGCTGGGCTATATGAACTGTGAAGCTCTAAGCGCCACCTTGCAAAGCAAGCGGGTGACATTTTACAGCCGGTCGCGAAAGTGCTTGTGGCAAAAGGGAAAAACCAGCGGCAACACATTAAAACTGATTGCCATCGAAACCGATTGTGACCGTGATGCACTCCTGGTGCTGGCGGAACCTTCCGGCCCAACATGCCATAAGGGCACGCGATCATGTTTTGCCGATACGGTGCAAAGTGATCTGCCCTGGCTTGGTATGCTGGACCGGCTTATTGAGGGGCGACGCATGGCCGACCCCGGTCAAAGCTATACCGCGCAATTGCTTGGCGGGCCGTTATCGCGGGCGGCGCAAAAAGTGGGCGAGGAAGGCGTGGAGGTGGCCCTGGCCGCAGTGAGTGATGATCCAAAAGAATTGCCGCAAGAGGGTGCTGATCTTCTCTATCACCTTATGGTTTTGCTGCGCGCAAAAGGGCTATGTCTACAAGACGTGATTGAGGTTTTACGTCAGCGCCACCGGGAACAATAACGGGCTGAACATGACAATGTGTTGATCTTTCCTGGCTTGTATTGAGCGTGTAATTCCATATACTTGTGGCCGTGAAACATTGGAAGAAAGCCCTGATAACAGCCCTTGGCGAGGCGTTGATTATAACCTCCAGCCTTACGGGAACGACCTTTGCTGAACCCGTCATCAAAAGCACACTGATTACGGAAAACATACCGGAACCGACAAATAATCTGCTGGAACAGATCAAGCGTTATCATAATATCCGGCAATACCAGTTTCAGGGCTGGATGTTTTCCGGGGCTTTGGTGACAACCCGGATTGGCCGCACAACGCAAGCCTTTTTAATTACGGATCCGAAAAAGCATAAACGGCGCAAAGGCTGGGCACGTGGTGGCTATATAATTCGCTCCGCCGATGGCATGAATGCTCAATCAGAACCACGGCATGAAACCTGGCCTGAGCCACAACAGGTGACATTTTTTACCGGACCGGCCCGCGAAATCCTGCCATCGCCTGATGGGCGCCATTTTATTGCCAGTCAGGATGTGGGCGGAAATGAGCAATATCAGGGCCGGTTTTTCAGTGTTGGCCAAAGTGGTTCCCTGCCTTTTACCGATGCACAATACCGTAATACCGGATTTATATTTTCCCATGATGGAAAGTGGATCGCCTGGCAGCGCTCAGCCGGGGACAATCCCAATTGGGATATATTAATTGCCCCCACGGATAATCCGGCCCGTGCCAGGCAGGTGGTTTATCAGGGCAGGGGCACCTGGCTGGCGCATGATTTCTCACCGGATAATCGCTTCCTGCTTTTGTCGAACTATATTTCTGTCACTGAAAGCACGCTTTTTCTGCTGAGTGTAGACACCGGAAAAGTAAAATCGCTTAATCCCCGGCGGGGCGCTGTTGCCTACGGCATTGGCAAATTTACCCGCGATGGCAAGGCGGTAATTGTGCAAAGCGATGAAGGGCGGGAGTTTGTCGGCCTTTTACGTATTGATCTGGCCAGTGGCAAAAGAGCGGCGCTTAATCCAGCCCAAAATGGTGATGTTACGGATTTTGCCCTTAGCCTTGATGGCCGGTTTCTGGCCTATACGGTAAATGTTGGTGGTCGCTCCAGATTGTTTTTGGCCCGTGCCGCAACGGGCAGAATAATCTCGACCCCGCATCTGCCCATGGGGGTGATTGCCGGCCTTGCCTTTGATCAAAGCGGTAAACGGCTTGGTTTTACTTTTGATGGCGCGCGCCATCCGGCAGGAGCCTGGGTGTATCACCGCCGCTCTGGCCGCCTGTCACGCTGGACCAGCAATTTAACGCAAAATTATACCCCGCGCAGGTTTCGCACGGTGGAACTTATCCATTATCCGTCTTTTGTCGAAACCAATGGTCATCGCCGCCAGATTCCAGCTTATATCTACAAGCCGCAAAAGACGGCCAAGCGCCCTGTGCCGGTTATCATTTCCATCCATGGCGGACCGGAAGCACAATACCGGCCAGGCTTTTCGCCAAGGTTTCAATACTGGCTGCATGAGCTGGGGGCCGCAGTCATAGCGCCTAATGTTCGTGGCTCCACCGGTTATGGCGGCAATTATGTAGCGCTGGATAATGGCCGGTTGCGTCCGGATGCACTAAAAGATATTGGCGCGCTGCTGGCCTGGATCAGAACGCAAAAAGACCTGGATGCTACGCGCATTATTGTGCATGGCGGCTCTTATGGCGGCTATATGGTGCTGGCGGCAATGGCCCGGTATCCGGGGCAGATTGCCGGTGGTGTGGATATTGTTGGTATTTCTGATTTTGTCACCTTTTTGGAAAATACCAAAAGTTACCGCCAGGCTTTGCGCCGCGAGGAATACGGTGATGAGCGCGACCCGCAAATACGGGCGTTCCTGAAAGCCATATCACCACTTAACCACGCCGACAAAATTGCGGCACCTTTGTTGATTGTGCAGGGTAAAAATGATCCGCGCGTGCCGTATATGCAAAGCAAGAAAATGCGTGATGCGGTAAAAACAAATCAGATACCCGTCTGGTTTATGATGGCAGAAGATGAAGGCCATGGCTTCCAAAAGCAGCAAAATGTTCTGGCGCTTCACGCCGCCGAACATACCTTCATGGGTAAAATATTTTCTCGACAAACGCCCCCTTGAGTATGGTAGGCTAGGGCTTGTTTAAGGCGCGGATTCCGGGAGAAATACCATGCGGCTGTTTTTTATCGCATTTGCTATTATGGGGCTGGTATCGGCATGCACAATCCCCAAGGATAAAGCTGAAACGCAAGCGGTTAGACCGGCGGAAAAAGAAACGCCCGTGGTGGGTAAAGGGCGGCTGATCCCGATTTCCACACCCAAAGGTGAGTTTAAGGTCTGGACCAAAAAGGTGGGAGATAATCCGCGCATCAAAGTATTGCTCTTGCACGGCGGTCCAGCCATGACTCACGAAATATACGAAGTGTTCGGCAAACATTTTCCCGATGCAGGGATTGAGTTTTACTATTATGACCAGCTCGGCTCTTACTTTTCCGACCAGCCCGACGAGCCGGCATTGTGGCAAACCGCCCGCTTCGTTGAAGAGGTTGAGCAGGTGCGAAAGGCTTTGGGACTTGGGCCGGACAATTTTTATCTGTTCGGACAATCCTGGGGCGGTATTCTGGCCATGGAATATGCCCTGAAATATCAGGACAATCTGAAGGGCCTGATCATATCCAATATGATGTCCAGCATACCGGAGTATAATACCTATGCCGCCAATGTGCTGATGAAGGATATGGACCCGGCGGTGCTGGCAGAGTTGCAGGCACTGGAAGCCAAAAAGGATTATGACAATCCGCGTTATAGCCAACTCTTGATTGATAACCATTATATTTATCACATTTTGCGGATGCCGGCTGCGGATTGGCCGGACGAGATCAACCGTGCCTTTGCTCACCTTAATCCCAAAATCTATATCCCCATGCAGGGGCCAAGCGAACTGGGTGCCAGTGGTATTCTGGGCGATTGGGACCGTCGTGAGGACCTGAAACAAATCCATGTGCCAACGCTGGTGATTGGCTCTACCTATGACACCATGGACCCCAAACACATGGAATGGATGGCGGGCGAGGTGCAAAATGGCCGGTTTTATCTGTGCCCTAACGGCTCACACCTGTCACAATATGATGACGAGGAAAACTTCTTCAAAGGTCTGATCCAGTTCATCGAAGATGTCGATCAGGGTAAATTTTGAACTAATGCCAGACACACAAATTTTGGTGAGCCTTTCAGCCGTTTATTAAGGGTTTTGCGCCATAGTCCTCTTCGGGGCAAAAAGGTGTGGTGATGAACGCGGTCGAACTGATCAGAACAGAAGACTTGACGGCAGAAGACCTGGCGCTCTGGCACGGCTGGCGTAATGCTGATGCGGATCAGGGCAGCCCGTATTTTTCGCCTGATTGGGTCCGGGCCGTATCCAGGGTGCGTAATGATGTGCGTATCGCCATTTTTTATAATGAAAGCGGACGAAAGTGCGCCTTTTTACCAGTGCAGCGCCCGTCCCGGTTTGTTCTGCAACCGGCTGGCGGTCCTTTATGTGATTATCAGGGTGTGATTGGTGCTTCGGGGCATTTGCCGGAAATGAATGCCTTGCTGAACAGCGCCGGGGTGGGCCGGTTTGATTTTTCAAATGTCCTGGCCAAGCAATCTCTTTTTGCCAGCCATACCCGTGAAATTCATGTTTCGCGGGTTATTAATCTCACTCATGGCTATGAGGCTTATTTGCAAAACCGTCGGGAGGCCGGCTCCAGCGAGACCAAGCGAGCGCGTAAGCGCAAGCGCAAAATGTCCCGTGATATTGGCCCGGTGCGGCTGGAGGCCCATTGCCGCGACGATGCCATTCTTGACCAGCTTATTGCCTGGAAATGCGATCAATATAAACGCACCGGGCAAACCGATATTTTTACCCGTGACTGGGCCATGTCGCTGGTGCGGGATTTATTTTCCAGACCGGGCGAAAATTTAAGCGCGGAATTGTTTGTGCTTTATGCTGGCGATACCATTGCCGCCTTGAATTTATGCTTGCGCTCCGGCCCGGTCATGCACTGCTGGTTTATTGCCCATGATCCGGCCTTGTCACATTTCTCACCGGGGCTGGTTCTTTTTGAAGAATTGATCGAATACGCCTGCACCAGAAACATTGCCGAGATTGATCTGGGTGCCGGAGATTATCGTTTCAAGCTCAATCTGGCCAATGCGGCGCGGGCCATGTGTGGCGGATTTGTTGGCTCAAACGCACTTTCGGCGCGCTTGCGATCCATGGAATATCAAGTGCGCGATCTGTTTGAAGCCTTGCCTCTTGGTCCGGTTTCCACCTGGCCCGGCAAGGCTATGCGGCGTCATGATCTGCATCTTGGTTTAAGGGTTGGTCCTTAACCGCGAGATTTATGCACCCCAGAAACCTATGGTTTGTCGCACTTCATCAATAATTGGTGCGGCAATTGCATTGGCCCGCTCTGCCCCGTCTTTTAGCACGGCATCAATATGCGCCGGATCAGCGTTCACGCGGGTCAGCTCTTCACCAATGGGGGTGATCGCCTGCACCAGAAGCTCGGTCAAAGCGGATTTGAATATGCCAAATCCCTGTCCGGCATATTCATCCAGAACGTCCTGATCACTAACCTCTGCCAGCGCCGCATAGATACCCACCAGATTGGCGGCTCCGTCGCGACCTTTTAGTTCTCCAGGGCTGTGCGGAATGGGTTCGGGGTCGGTGCGCGCCTTTTTAATCTTGCGGGCAATGGTGTCAGCATCATCTTCCAGATTGATGCGTGACAGGTCCGAAGCATCAGACTTTGACATTTTTTTTGTGCCATCTTTTAAGCTCATTATCCGTGCGCCGGGTCCCTTGATCAAAGGCTCCGGCAGCGGGAAAAACCTCGGCGCATTATAATCACGGTTAAACCGTTCAGCGATGTCGCGCGATAGCTCCAAATGCTGCTTTTGATCCTCACCCACGGGCACGTGCGTAGCTTTATAGGCCAAAATATCGGCGGCCTGCAGCACCGGATAATCAAACAAGCCGACTGAGGCGCGCTCCTTGTCCTTACCGGCTTTGTCCTTGAACTGGGTCATGCGCTCCAGCCAGCCCATGCGCGCCGAGCAATTAAATATCCACGCCAGTTCGCTATGGGCCTTAACCGCGCTTTGCACAAACAAGATCGCCCGTTTTGGGTCCAGACCGGCGGCCAGAAAGGCGGCGGTGATTTTACGGGTATTATCGGCCAGGGTTTTGGGGTCCTGGGGTATGGTAATGGCATGCAGGTCCACGACACAAAATATGCAATCATGGGATTCTTGCAGGGCGACAAATTTTTTCAGCGCTCCCAGATAATTACCCAGGTGCAGGGCGCCGGTGGGCTGAACCCCGGAAAACACCCGTTCAGGGCCGTTATAGTCTGCAGAAGGGTTGCTCATAATCTATGCTTTTCTTTTTTAGATTAGCGGCGTAGCCAAGGTTGAAGATCAGGTCAAGAACGACGCAACAGTGATTTGATTTCCCTTAATCGAACCGCGCGCGTTAGCAAGGCTGCCATGGCAAAAACCAACACGCCGATCAGGGCAAGTGCAATGGCGCTAAGCAGTGGATGGGCCGGCACCTCGATCAAGGCTGCGCGTAAAGGTTCCGCCATGAATACCAGCGCCACCCCCATTAATACCGCCGCTCCCAGCAGACGGGCAAGACGTGAAATTACTCTTCGATCCGGGATAAACAGCCCTTGCCGCCACAAACCCGAACCCAAAGCCAGGGCATTAACCCATCCGGCGATGCTGGTGGCGATAGCCAGGCCGACAAAACCGATGGTGAAAAACAGCATCGCCCCCAGAGTAACATTCACGACCATGGACAGCGCCGCAAACTGCATGGGAGTTTTGGTATCCTCGCGGGCAAAATACCCCGGTGCAAAAACCTTGCTTAAAATAAAAGATGGCAGGCCAAAGGCATAGGCCATGAGGGCTTGGCCGGTTGCTTGCGCATCATGGGGGGTGAAGGCACCGCGCAAAAATACGCCCTCGATAAAATAAGTTGGCAATACCCCAAGTGCGATGGCTGCGGGAAGGGTAAGCGCCGCTGATAAAACTAGGGCCTCGTTCAGGGTTCGCGCCGCGCCTTTTTCATCACCGCCGCGCACTTGCCGGGCAAGCCCCGGCAAAAGGGCCACGCCCATGGCAATGCCCACCACCCCCAGGGGCAATTGGTAAAGCCGGTCCGCATAATAAAGCCAGGCTACCGCGCCTTCCTGAAAGCTGGCAAATATTTGTCCGACAACCAGATTAATCTGCACCACGCCGGCGGCAATCGCACCTGGCACCCCAAGGGCGATCAGGCGGCGCACACCGGGGGTAAGGCGCGGTTTCTTCAGACCCAGCTTTATACCCAAACGGCGACAGGCCAGCGCCACCAGAAAAACCTGCAAGGCCCCGGAAAGCGAAACGCCTATACTCAGGCGCAAGGCGGCACTGGCGGGTTCGGCGGGGGTGTTGAGCAGGATGGATACCAGCACAACATTAAGAATAATGGGCGTTGAGGCAGCCACTGCAAAGCGCATATGCGCATTCAATATACCGCTCAGCATGGCGGTGAGCGACATAAACACGATATAGGGCATGGTGATCTGGGCAAAAAGTACGGTTTTGGCAAACAGGTCCGGATCCGCCAGAAAACCCGGTGCCATCGCTTTCATAATCCAGGGCATGGCCAGTTCGCTGACCAACATCAGTATAAGCAATGAGGTTAAGAGCACAGAATAGGCCTCACGGGCAAATTCATCGGCGGCATTTTGGCCTTCAACTTCCAGCTTGCCCGCATAAAGTGGCACAAACGCCGAATTAAATGCCCCCTCGGCAAACCACCTTCTAAACAAGTTTGGAAACCGAAAAGCGACCACGAAGGCGCTGGCCATGGGCCCTGAACCCAGCACCGCCGCCATCAGCATTTCGCGGACAAAGCCAGCCAGGCGACTGATCATGGTCAGACCGCCAACCACCATAGAGTTTTTGAACAGTTTCATTGGCGCTCGCTGACGGCTGCCGGTTTAATCTGATTTCCCGGCGGATCGTTTCTGGCATTGTGAATTACATTTCTTAACTTTGTGCCAAGCGTTTTTAGCCTGCGCTTGTTTTCGATTTTTTGTCCATCTGGCTCATGCACATAAAAAACATCGACCGCACGGGCGCCATAAGTGGCGATGTGCGCCGAATGTATGCTAAGGCCGCTTTTCCAGAGCACGTTTGCCAGATCATGCAGCAATCCCTGACGATCGCGGCCACTGGTTTCAATCACGCTATGTTGTGCCGAGGCATCATGATCAAAAACCACCGAAGGAATGACCTGAAAAGCGGCGGCGCGGCGCGAAATGTTTTGCACCTTTTGTACAGGTAATTTTTTGCCCACAATCACCCGTTTTGTCAATTCTTCCAGGCGATCCAGGGCGCGGGGGTTATGCAGACCAAACGGGTTTCCATCGCGATCCTGAATATAAAATATATCAAAGGCTCTGCCATCTCTGGTGGTGAAAATACGTGCGCCGGCGATATTGCCACCCGCTGCGCATACCGCACCGCAGAGTTTTGCAAAAAGACCGGGGGCATCATCAGCAAGAATGCGCATTACGGTACTGGCGTTGGATGGAAGTGGTTTTAGAAATACTCCCGTGCGACTTTGGACATTGGTCAGTTTTTCAACCCACGTACCATGGCGGATTATAGTGGGTTCGTCAAAGGCGGTCCAATAGGAAGGCCCCAGTGTTTGTATCCACTCATTGGCAAATGCCTTGTCGCTAGATGCAGCGACAAAATTATCTTGGGCGGCTTTGGCCTTCTCTGCCGCCTGAAGTTGCAGGGTTTGTAAGTTCTGCGCCGCCTTGCCGCGAAAGAGCGCCGTGGTGGCTTCATAGAGTTCACGCAAAAGGCGATCTTTCCAGCCATTCCACACCTCCGGGCCAACGGCACTGATGTCGGCAATGGTGAGCAAGAGCAGCAGCCGTAATCGCTCTGGTGTCTGCACGATATTGGCAAAGTCCAATATGGTGCGCGGATCGCCCAGATCGCGTCGCTGGGCCGTATCACTCATTAGCAAATGATGCCCGACCAGCCAGCTGGCAAGACGGGTTTGTGCCGCGCTTCTGCCCATTCTGGCGCAGGCGGTACTGGTGGCCTGGGCACCGGCAATTTGCTGATCGCCCTTGCCCTTGCCGGTATCGTGTAACAACATGGCCAGATAGAGCGCTTCCCGGTTTTCAATGGCCCTGGTTACTGGGGCTATCCATGGTGGGCAATTTTCAGGGTTATTGGCAAACATGTTATGTAAAATGCCAACGGCACGCAGGGTATGCTCATCCACCGTATAGCGATGATACATGTTAAACTGGGTTCGTCCGGTGATCTGCCCAAATTCTGGAATATAGCGCCCCAATACGCCACTTTCGCTCATCACACGCAACAGGGTTTCCGGGTTTCGGCTATGGGTAAGGCAGTTAAGAAAAACTTCTGCTGCTTTTGGGCTTTGGCGAAATTCGGCATCAATTTTTGATAAATGATCACGCACCAGCCGCAGGGCATCCGGGTGAATGTCCTGTCCGGTTTCATCGGCAATTTTGAACAGGCGGAGCAAGTTTATTGGCTGATCAGGTATCACGGTTTCATCGGCAAAGTTCAGACGGTCAGCTTCGCTGACAAACCCCTTGGCCTTTAGGGCATGGCGTCGCTGGGGAAAAAGACGGCTCATTCCGGTGGGCGCGCGCTTGGCGGCAATCATTTCCAGCTTGGCGCAAAACACGCGGGTCAGAATGCCGACATCGCGCACTTTGAGGAAATAGGCCTTCATCAATCGCTCCGCCGCCGGGGTATCGCGATAGCCCATAAGCCGCGCAAGTTCCGGCTGCATATCAAACCCCAGACGCTCTTCGGCGCGGCCGGCTCTCAGGTGCAGCCAAAACCTCACCGTCCACATAAATCGCATTGCCTGATCATATTGGCGCAGGCTTTGCGTATCCAGGAATGAGGATAAAGCGGCGCGCGGGGTGCGGTGCGAGGGTTCCAGGCGCCCAGCCAGCCAGCCAAGGGTTTGCAGATCGCGCAACCCGCCTTTGCCATCCTTGATATGCGGCTCAACCATATAACGGCTCGCCCCCTGCCGGTGATGGCGCTTGTCCCGCTCATCCAGTTTGTTTGCAATAAACTCCCGGTCGGCTCTGGCACCGGGTTTGGCGGTAAGCAGATGGCGCAGCCGAGCCGCCAGCACCTCATTGCCTACCAAAACCCGAATATCCATCATGGCAGTTGCACTAACCGGGTCTGCTCCGGCCATTTTGGCACATTCTTCTGGTTGACGCAGGGCATTGCCGACTTTTAATCCCAGATCCCAAAGAAGATAGAGCAAATCCTTATACACCTCTTCCAGCATGGGCGGCGGGTTTGTTTCATGCAGCAAGAGAAGATCAATATCTGAATATGGGGCCAGTTCGCCGCGCCCATAGCCACCGATGGCGCAGAGGCAAAACGGGACATTTTTCACGCCCTCCTGGTTCGGCATAATGGTGTGGGCAAGGCTGGTAAAGGTGGTAATAATAATCTCGTCATGGGTGGCGCTAAGGGACTTGGCAGCCAACAGGCCATCTCGCTTTGTGCTCAGAATGTGTTGTGCCTTTTGCAGCCCTTCTTCGCGCATGGCCTTTAAGGCCGGCGCATCGGGACACGGGACGGTCATTGCTTGTCCTCGCCCAGCATGTCTTTTAGCTGGTAGAGCGCATCCAGCGCTTCACGGGGCGATAAATCATCCGGACGCATCTCTTTTAAGGCCTTGAGCGCGGGTGAGGGCTTGCTCATCGGGTTTTGCAAAGTCTGTGGCGCCTGAAACAACGGCAGATCATCCAGCGCCGGGCTTTTATAGGTTTTGTCTTTTTCCAGACGTGCCAGCACTTCGGCGGCGCGGGCAATAGCGGCATCGGGAAGCCCGGCAAGACGTGCCACATGCACGCCGTAAGAACGATCCGCCGCGCCGTTGACCACTTCATGCAAAAAGATAAGCTCGCCCTCCCATTCGCGTGCGCGCAAAGAGAGATTGGACGCACCGGAAAGGGTCGCCGTCAATGTGGTCAACTCATGATAATGAGTGGCAAACAAGGCTCTCGACTGATTAACCCGATATAGATGTTCGGCCACCGCCCATGCAATCGCAAGGCCATCAAAAGTAGAGGTGCCGCGCCCTATCTCGTCCAGAATAACCAGCGCTCGTGGCCCGGCCTGGTTCAAGATGGCTGCGGTTTCAATCATTTCAGCCATAAAGGTAGACCGTCCTCGGCCCAGATCATCGGCGGCCCCCACCCGGCTGAATACCCGGTCCACCAAACCAATACTGGCCGCTCTTGCGGGCACATAAAGACCGGCCTGTGCCATGATGGCAATCAACGCATTTTGGCGTAAATAGGTAGATTTACCGGCCATGTTTGGCCCAGTGACAAAGCAAAGCCTTGATGCCGTTTCGGCGCGCCCATCCAGTGCACAATCATTGGCCGTAAAAGGTGTAGTGCCCTCGGTCTTTAAGGCTTCTTCAACCACAGGGTGACGGCCTCCCTCAATCAAAAATACCGGCTCTTTTTCCATTTTTGGCCGCACCGCTTTATGTTCACTGGCCCAACTGGCGGCGCCGGCGGCTACATCAATGACGGCCAGTGCTTGTGCGCGTTCGCGTATCGTTGTGGCCAATACACGGATGCGGGCGTTGAATGCCTCAAAAATTTCTGTTTCCAGTGCCAGGGCACGTTCTGTTGCGCCATTAATTTTGGCATCCAGACCGGTAAGTTCGGTGGTCGAAAAACGCACCGCCCCGGCCAGAGTCTGGCGATGGTTAAACTGAGCGCTTAAAGGCTCAACCATCAATCTATCGGCATGGCGCGGTGTCACCTCGATAAAATAACCCAGCACCTTATTGTGTTTGATTTTCAAGGAAGGCACATCACAGGTTTTGACGTATTGCGCCTGTAAGCGGGCGATCACCTGGCGGGCATCGCGGCCAAGCGTGCGGGTTTCATCCAGTGCCGCCGACCAGCCTTTGGCAATATAACCGCCATCACGGACATATAGTGGTAATTCATCCTGCAAGGCTTTTTGCAGATCGCGGCATAACACGCCCGCTTCACTGTCACCGGCCAGTGAAAGCGTTTGCAGTGCACAGCCAAGCGCCTCCGGGGGCGGCGATAAAGCCCTGGTGGGAAAGACCGCGTTCATGGCTTCTCCGCCATTTAGAACTTGCGCAATCGCTGCCAGATCACGCGGCCCGCCACGATTGAGCATTAGCCGGGATAGGGCGCGTTCGCCATCCGGGCAACGCCGTAAAGCCTCACGAACCTTTTCCAAAATGGAAGGTTCCTGCAAAAAATAATCAACGGCATCATGCTGTTGGCCAATCGTGTTCAAATCCAGTGAAGGCCGGGTCAGCCGGTCGGCAAACAACCGGCCGCCAGCCGCACTTAATGTGCAATCCAGCGTGGCCAGCAAGGCCCCTTTTTTCTTACCCGCAAGGGTGGTGGTTAATTCCAGCGATGCACGGGTTGCCGGATCAATGGCCATCCAGCCCTGTTGGTCCAGGTGACAGGGCGGTGTTAGGCGTGTTGGCTGCCCGGCCTGGGTGATTTGCAGGTAATTATGCAAGGCACAAAGGACGCTTTTTTCGCCATTGGTAAAATTGCCAAAACCATCAAGTGTGTTCACGCCAAAGGCCTTGCTAAGGGAAGGCAAATGCTGGCGCGCACTAAAATTGCTGGCGGGCAAGGGTGTTGTTTGCAAACCGGGAAGGGCAATGTCTACCTGTGTAATGACGTCCTGTCCGGCGTGATCACTCACCAGAACCTCGCGCGGGCCAAGGGCGCTTAACAATTCTGTGGCACCTTGTTTATCCATATGGCTGGCACAAAATTCACTGGTTGAAATATCCGCCCAGGCCAGCGCCCATGTTCCGGTGCCATCAAGATGCAGGGCACAGATACGGCTGGCCTGTCTTGGGTCCAACAGGCTTTCTTCGGTCAGGGTGCCGGGGGTAACAATGCGCACAATTTCGCGCCGCACCACCGCCTTGTGTCCGCGTTTTTTGGTCTCGGACGGATTTTCGGTCTGCTCGCATATGGCCACGCGATGTCCTTTGGCGATCAGGCGGGGCAGATAGGTCTGCGCGGCCACCACCGGCACGCCGCACATGGGAATGTCCTCGCCCAGATGTTTTCCGCGTTTGGTCAGCGCAATACCCAGCGAGGCCGAAGCGGCTCTCGCATCGTCAAAGAATAGTTCATAGAAATCACCCATGCGATAAAACAGCAGGGCATCAGGCGCGCTTTCCTTAATGGCCAGATACTGGGCCATCATCGGGGTGGGTTCGCTCTTGGTCGCTTTACGCGTAGATGATGTGGAAGGTTTGACCATAAGGGGCAAATTAGGCCATGAACGCATAAACGCAATCATCATTGCGCGCAAAATGGAGCGAAACCGCCATGGGCCGTAAAAAACACATGTTTTCGGATGAAGAGGTTCTGGCCTTTCACAAGTTCCCTCAGCCCGGAAAGATAGAAATCGCCGCTTCCAAGCCGATGTCTACGCAGCGCGATCTGGCTATGGCCTATTCACCTGGGGTGGCGGTGCCGGTGCGCGAGATCGCTAAAAACCCTGATCTGGTTTATGATTATACCGCCAAGGGCAACACTGTGGCCGTGGTCAGCAATGGCACGGCAATTTTAGGGCTTGGCAATCTTGGCCCGGCGGCATCCAAGCCGGTGATGGAGGGCAAGGCGGTTTTGTTCAAACGCTTTGCCGATATTGACGGTATTGATCTGGAGATCGAAGAAACCGACATCACGCCTTTTGTGGAATGTGTGCGCCGGTTTGGCAACTCCTTTGGCGGCATCAATCTGGAAGATATAAAAAGCCCGGAATGTTTCATTATCGAATCTGAGCTGCGCGATGCGCTGGATATTCCTGTGTTTCATGATGATCAGCATGGTACCGCTATTATTGCTTCGGCGGCATTAATCAATGCGGTGCACCTGACGGGCCGAAAAATGGAAGACCTGAAAGTCGTGTTGGTGGGCGCGGGTGCTGCCGGTATATCGGTTCTTAATCTGGTAAAAAGTCTGGGCGTTCAAGATGAAAACGCCATTGCGGTTGATATTGAGGGTGTGGTGCACAAGGGTCGTGATGATCTGGACCAGTGGAAACGCATACATGCCCGCGATACGGACCTGCGCACATTGGATGAGGCCATGGAGGGCGCTGATTGTGTATTGGGTTTTTCCGCCGCCGGCGCGATCACCCAGGACATGGTCAAATCCATGGCCGATCAACCAATTATTTTTGCACTGGCCAATCCAGACCCGGAAATTACCCCCGAAGACGTGATGGCGGTTCGCCGTGATGCCATTATGGCCACCGGGCGTTCTGACTATCCCAATCAGGTTAATAATGTTCTTGGTTTCCCTTATATTTTCCGTGGCGCGCTGGATGTGCGGGCGCGCACCATAAATGAAGAAATGAAAATTGCCTGTGCCCACGCGCTGGCCGGCCTCGCTCGTGAGGATGTGCCAGACGAAGTGGCCGCAGCCTATCATGGTGCCCGGCCCACCTTTGGCCGCGAATACATTATCCCGGCACCATTTGATCCGCGCCTCATATCCTTTGTGCCACCCTTTGTGGCACAGGCGGCCATGGATAGTGGTGTGGCGCGCAAGCCCATAACCGATATGGATGCCTATCAGAACCAGTTGGCGCGACGGCTGGACCCCACGGCGGGGCTGTTGCAACGCATCCACGGCATAGTGCGCAATGCTCCCAAAACCATTGTCTTTGCCGAGGGTGAGGAACCGGCGATGATCCGCTCGGCCTATTCCTTTCAAAACCAGGGTTTTGGCAAAGCCATATTGATCGGCCGCGAACAACAGGTGCGGCGCAATATGAAACTGGTTGGTCTTGATGACAGCGTTGATCTGGAGATTTGTAATGCCCGTCTGTCGGACCGCAATCCGGATTATTTTGATTTTCTCTATGCCCGGCTGCAACGCCAGGGTTATCTGACCCGCGATGTGCAGCGTCTGATCAATAATGACCGTAATATTTTCTCCAGTTGTATGGTGGCGCTGGGCGATGCCGACGGGCTGGTGACGGGCATTACCCGCAATTATGATATAGCGCTTAAAAATGTGTTGCGTGCCATCGACCCCAAAGCGGGCACCCGCATAATGGGTATGTCAATTGCGCTTTCAAAAGGCCATACGGTGTTTATCGCCGATACCAATGTGACTGAATTTCCAGGACCAGAGGATCTCGCCGAAATTGCCATAGAGAGCGCACGCACGGTTCGTCGTCTCGGCTTCACGCCGCGCCTGGCATTTCTGGCCTATTCCACGTTTGGCAATCCGGGCGGTGAGCGTTGCACTAAAATTCGCAAAGCCGTGGAAATCCTGGATGAGCGGGATGATCTTGATTTTGAATATGAAGGTGAAATGGCCGCCGATGTGGCGCTCGATCCGGCTACCCAGCGCCTGTTTCCATTTTCTCGCCTGACCGGACCGGCTAATGTGCTGATCATGCCGGCGGTGCATTCGGCATCAATCTCCACCAAATTATTGGCCACAATCGGGGATAATACGGTGATCGGGCCATTGCTGACCGGCTTGCAACATCCGGTGCAGATTTGCCGTCTGGGAGCCACGGTTTCCGATATTGTCAATATGGCCGCCATCACTGCCTATGATTTAAGTGGAGATGGTTAAGCCGGCCTGCTTTTTTCGGGCAGTCTGGACACCAGCAAACACAAAATCACCGTGGGGATGGCGAACAGGGCGGTGCCGGCAAAGAATATGGCATAGGCGGTCATGAGGTCGGTGGAAACGGTTAAGGCATCAACAATTGTGCCGGAAAAACCTTTTAAGACCTTGCCCAAAATCGCATAAAACGAGGACAATAACGCATATTGGCTGGCGGTGTAGCCAATATTGGTCAAGCTGGACATCCAGGCCACCAGTGCTGCTCCGGCAAAGCCCGCCGAGAAGTTATCCACGGCCATGGCAATGTTGAAAACCAGCAAATCATTGCCCATAAGGGCCATGGCCGAAAACGCCAGATTAGACCCAGGCCCCAAAACAGCTCCGGCTACCAGTGTGCGTACAAACCCAAAGCGGATGGCACTTAACCCCGCCGCCGCAACACCGATCAAGGTTGCCAACAGACCGACCGAGGCCCGCACAGCACCGATGGTTTCCTTTTCTATTCCCAGATCAATATAAAGCGGCCCGGCCATAGGCCCCATGACAAAATCACCCAGACGGTAAATGCTGATGGCGGCCAGCATTAGGATGGCGGCGCGACCGTGGGCCTTGAAAAAAGCAATAAACGGCCCGGCGATGGCATCAAACAAACCGCGCGGTGTCCATAATGATTTGTTTTTATCGTCCTCGTCACGGCGTCCTTCTGGTTCGGGTGCAAAGAATACGGCGATCAGTCCGATAGACATCAAGGCCGCCATCAAAGTGTAAGATAAAGACCAGCCGGTTTTGGCCACTACAATCAAAATCAGCGCATCAGTCATTAACAATGCAGCACGATAGCCCAACTGGAATGCCGAGGTCAGCAAGGCCAGTTCTTCATCTGTGCGCGCCGCCTCGATGCGCCAGGCATCGACAGCAATATCCTGCGTGGCGGCAGCAAAAGCCACAACCAGCGCAAAAGAGGCGAATACCATCAGCCCGCCATCGGGGCCAATCAACGCCATGGCAACAAGGCCCAGAGCCACGATCAATTGAGATAAAACCAGCCAGCCGCGCCGGTGACCCAAACGACCAAGAAACGGTACATTGGTTTTGTCAAGAAGCGGCGCCCACAGAAATTTCATCGAATAGGCAAGCCCTACCCAGGACAAAAACCCGATAGCCGTCAAAGTGGTCCCGGCCTCGCGCAGCCACAGACCCAGCGTATTACCGACAAGTAAAAATGGCAGGCCTGAGGAAAACCCCAGCATGACCGTTAAGATAACGCGTTTTTGACGCAACGCATTCAGAACATCGCGCCAGTTTGGCCCGGCTTTTTTTGAAGCAGACAATGCGAAACCCCTAATGTTTTCCGTTTTAAGGAATGCTCAGGCCAGTTTTGCCTGTTTTTCGTGAGGCGTCCAGCGCTGGCGCACCGCGAGCAGGGTTTGCGCGTCAATTGGCTTGGTGACAAAGCCGGTCATACCTGCGGCCAGACAGGCTTTTCGGTCTTCGGCAAAGGCATTCGCGGTCAGCGCAATAATGGGAATGTCTTTCCATGGCCCGCCAAGGGCGCGGATCGCCCGGCAGGCGCTGGGTCCATCCATTTTTGGCATACGCATATCCATAAACACCAGATCAAACCGGCGGGATTTAGCGATTTCCAAAGCCTCCTGTCCATCGGTGACATGGGTCACTTCGCAGTTTTCGCGCCCCAATAAGGCCATGGCAAGTTTGGCGCTCAAAGGGTCATCTTCAACCAGTAAAATAGTGGAGTGTTCGTTTTTGTGCGATGAATCGGTGGTTTCAACTGGTTGGTTTGCCACAGATGTTGGCGGGGAAACGGCGGCTGGCGGTGGTGCAGGTTTTGCGCGCTGAAAATCCGGTGTTTGCGTTGGCACAAAAACGGCACTTTTATTGCGTCGTCGGTCCCGCTCCGGGGAAGGGGCACAACGGTCTTTTGAGCGCCGGTCAACATTGATACGGCCAACAGCGATAGAGCCGCCATCGGGCAAAGGGGCTTCATCCCATTCAATCCAGAAAGTGCGCCCGCCGGACAAGACATGTCCATAAGCGCGGTTATCATGAAAAGCACCGATTTGCGCACCAGATACCGCACCATCGAATTGCCGCGCGGCCCAGTCAGACGTATCACCGCCAAAGACTTTGGTAAACGCCTGATTGACGCAAACAATCCGTCGTTCTGCGTCCCGGCAGATCGCCAGATCATTCATGTGCTCAAAGTATGTTGTTATTGCATGTGCCATTCCCCGTCATAACGCATGGACCTTTAGGAAACCTTGACGGGATGAATTGTGACGCTGGTTTCATTAGCAGACGATGGCGAACGGCGCAGGCCAAGGGCTTCGGCAATATGCAGGCGGCGCACCCCATCGCAGCCTTCAAGATCGGCAATGGTGCGTGCTGTACGTAACACCCGGTGATAGCCACGGGCCGTCAGGCGCATGGACCCGGCGGCGTGCATCAGTAATTGCCGCCCCGGCTCATCTGGCGCCGCATATTTTTCCAACTGGCCGGTGGGCAGCTCTGCGTTGGTTTGCATTTCGCTATCATCTCCACAATGTTTTGCCCGCTCAATTTGGGCTTCACGCGCGGCATAAACGCGGGCGGCGGCGTGCCTGGTGCCCTCAGCTGGTGTGGGCAGGGTCAGATCAGCAGCGGTGACGGCGGGCACCTCGATCTGAATATCAATGCGGTCCATCAATGGCCCGGATATACGCGCCTGATAATCACGGGCACACCTTGGGCCACGGCGGCAAGCATAGCCATCGGCACCGGCCGAGCCGCAACGGCAGGGGTTCATGGCGGCGATGAACTGAAATCGGGCGGGGTATGATACATGTGCATTGGCGCGGGCTACGCTGATCTGCCCGGTTTCCAGAGGCTGGCGCAGACTGTCCAATACTTGCGGGGTAAATTCCGGTAACTCATCCAGGAATAAAACACCACGATGGGCCAGCGATGCTTCGCCGGGCCGGGCCTTGATACCGCCGCCAACCATTGCCGCCATGGAAGCACCATGATGGGGACTGCGAAACGGGCGCGCCCGGCTTAACTGCCCCCGCTGCAAAAGGCCGGCAACAGAATGAACCATGGAAACCTCCAGTAATTCACGGGCATTAAGCGGTGGTAACAGGCCGGGAAGGCGAGCGGCCAGCATGGATTTTCCTGAACCAGGCGGGCCAATCATGAGAAGATTATGCCCACCGGCAGCGGCTATCTCCAGTGCGCGCTTGGCCAGTTCCTGCCCCTTCACATCTGATAAATCCGGATGCGCCGGCCCCTCATATAACGTGCCGGGTTTTGGTGGTTCCAGTAATTGCCGCCCCTTGACGTGATTAATCAACGCAATGAGGTTAGGCGGTGCCAGAATGGCCATATCCCCGGCCCAGGCAGCCTCTGGTCCGCTGTCTTTGGGGCAGATCAGACCCAGCCCCAGGGCATGAGCGGCCATGGCCGAGGGCAAAGCCCCGTTCACCGGAGCAATCGTGCCATCAAGGGATAATTCGCCAATGGCCGCATAACCTTCCAGCGCATCCATAGGCAGCACGCCGATGGCCACCATAAGGCCAAGCGCAATGGGCAGATCATAATGACTGCCTTCTTTGGGCTGGTCCGCCGGGGCAAGGTTGATCACCAACCGTTTGGCCGGCAGCGCCAGACCAATAGCGGCAAAGGCAGCGCGCACCCGTTCACGGCTTTCAGCAACCGCCTTGTCGGCAAGGCCAACTATGGAAAATGCCGGCATTCCAGAACTGATCTGTACCTGCACATCCACCGGTGCCGCATCAACGCCTTCAAAGGCGAATGTCTGAATGTGTATACCCATTGGCTTGCCTCTCTGTGGGGCATTGCAATCTAAACGGGTTTATGCTTATGTCAAGAACAAATAAGGAACATGCAATGAGTAAAGGTGCATCTGTGCTTGCGGGGGCACGATCAAGTCGCCATATATATGTGAAGTGGAGGACGATAAATGCAGTTTAGTCAGGCGGCACGGCGGTTCTGGTCACGGATAAAAACCATCGGTAGAAAACCGGTAGGTGACGAGCCGATCGTTGAAACCGCCCCTTCAGCTTCAGCACCAGGACCGGCAAAACGCAATTGGGGCTTATGGCGTAAAGTTGCGGGTGGGCTGATTGTCTTGCTTATCCTCGCCTGGCCTTTTCTGGCGCTGATCAGCAGCCGGATTGATGATGATCCAGCCTTTACCCCGCAATTTATGCCGCAAAATGGCTCGCAAACTGTGGCCATGATGGCTGGCCTGATGGAGCAGGAGATTAAAAAAACCGGCTGGGTTGCCAACGCTCCGGTTTTTGTGCCGACGTATCTTTTGAACAATATGCCCAATTACCAGATCGGCATGGTTACGGCTTTTGGCCGTTTTTCTTTTGAGCTGGAGGATCAAATCGGGCGAGAGCGCGGCTCATCCGCGTCCGATCCGGACCTTTCTCTGGCCCGCGCCCGGCTGCAATATTCGCCAACCACATGGATTTTCAAACCGGGTACTATATTGCCAACCGCCTCTGCCGAGGGACAATATATCGAGGCCGTAAAGGCATTGCGCCGTTATAATGCGCGGCTCTCCGCCGGTAATGCCACATTTGATACACGGCCCGACAACCTATTGGCCGCGCTTGACCGCATAGCCTATGATCTGGGTTCTGCCTCGGCGGAGCTGGATGCGCAAATTTCCGGTCGTCATAAAACCCTTGGGCTGCTGGATCTGAAAGCGGATAAACTGTTTTATCGTACCAAAGGCCGGGCCTATGGTTATTATATGATCCTCAAGGCTTTGCAGGTTGATTTCAAGGAGGTGATTTCCAGCCGGGAAACCACAGACCTTTACGATAAAATGCTCGAAGAATTACGCATCGCTGCCATCATGCAGCCAATGGTCGTTAATAATGGCACACCCGGCGGACAGTTTTTCCCCAATCATCTGGCCAATCAGGGCTTTTACCTCCTGCGTGCCCGTGCCAAATTGCGTGAGCTCACAGATATATTGAAGAAATAGTATTTCAATCACAGCCAGGATCAATAATGTCAAAATTTCAACCATCCGTGCCTGTTTTTCGCAGTTTCAATGAGCAGGCTACACGAGAGTTTTATATTGATTTTCTGGGGTTTGAGGTTGAATTTGAGCACCGTTTTGAACCAAATACGCCGCTTTATATGGGGATCAGTAAAGGCCAGTGCCTCTTGCATCTTTCAGAGCACCATGGGGATAGCACGCCGGGCTCTTCGGTGCGTATTGATGTGCCTGATGTTCATGAGTATTGTCGCCAATTGAATGAAAAGCATTACCGCCATGCCCGCCCCGGTGTTCAACACCAATCCTGGGGCTATGATGATATGAGTATTAGCGATCCGTCTGGCAATCGGCTTGTATTCGGCACCCCCTGGTCTTGAAGGGCGGCGGTTTGACCGCCATTTCTATAGATAGGTCTGTGCACGACAACGAAAAGAGAAAAAAGATGTTTATTGAAACCCAGTCCACACCAAATCCGGCAACCTTGAAGTTTTTACCGGGCCGAGAAGTGTCGCCATCAGGTGTGCATGATTTTCGCGATGAGAAAGCGGCGCAATCCTCCCCTTTGGCGCAGGCGCTGTTTGCAGAAGAAGGGGTGAACGGGGTTTTTCTGGGTCCGGATTTTATTGCCATTACCAAGGATGAGGCCCACGAATGGCCGCATCTGAAACCGACTTTGCTGGGCGCGATTATGGATCATTTCCAGTCGGGTGCCCCGGTGTTAAGCGGGGAAGGCACCGCCGAGGATGAAGAGAAATATGAAGGCGAGACCGCCGAAATCGTAGCGCAAATCAAGGAGCTGATAGATACGCGGGTGCGCCCGGCGGTGGCGCGTGATGGCGGCGATATTGTGTTTCAGCGCTTTGATGCCGACAGTGGACTGGTGTTTTTGCATATGCGCGGGGCCTGTGCGGGCTGTCCCTCCTCGACCATGACGCTCAAACACGGTATTGAAAATCTGCTCAAGCACTATGTGCCCGAAGTAACCGCCGTAGAGGCCGCTATTTAACCAAAGCGGTCGTCATTTAAGACTAGGACTAAACAACTAGGATTTCTCTATGCCAGACCCGCTATTGGATATTGCCTTTGATCAACTTTTCCGCGAGGCGCGAACGGCCAATGCCTGGCAGGAAAAAGACGTGCCCGAAGTTATTGTGCGGGCCGTTTATGATCTGATGAAGTGGGCGGCGACCAGCGCCAATATCAGCCCGGCCCGGTTTTTGTGGATCCGCTCTGATGCGGCCAAGGCCCGGCTCAAACCGTTGCTGATGGAAGCCAATGTAAGCAAGGTTCTTGGCGCGCCCTGGACAGTGATTATTGCCTGGGACGAGAAATTTGAAGAAAAGGTGCCTCAGCTTTTCCCCCATAACCCTGAGGCCAAAGACTGGTTTGCCGACAAGGATGTGCACTTTGATGCCGCCTTTCGTAACGGCACCTTGCAAGGGGCGTATCTGATGCTGGCCGCGAGAGCATTGGGGCTGGATTGCGGACCCATGTCAGGCTTTGACCGTCCCGGCGTGAATGCAGAATTTTTTGCAAATGACGATAAAATGCGGCATTGGAAGTCTAATTTTATCTGCGCCATAGGCTATGGCGATGATACGGCATTGTTCGAACGCTCTCCGCGCCTTGCTTTTGAAGATGCCAATACGGTTCTATAGGCTGTGACGCGATTGTTAATCGATACCAGCACGGCTCGTTGTGCGGTGCTGTTGCGTAAAAATTCCAATGACTTTATCAGCATTGAGAAGGGTGCCCGTGGGCAGGATGCCCGTCTGGCACCGATGGTGCGCGATCTTCTAAAGGCTGCAAAGGTGAAACCCCGGACGTTAAACCGGATCGCGGTGATTGTTGGCCCCGGTGCCTTTACCGGTGTGCGCATTGGCGTGGCTTTTGCCCGCGCTTTTGGCTTGGCTCTGGGCTTGCCGGTATTGGGTATAAATGCCCTTGATGCTCTTGCATTAACTACGAAAAGGCACCCCCGAAGTGCCGGGGTTTGCAATATTGGTCGGGGGGAGCTGGCCTGGCGGTTTTGCAAAGACGGGGCCCTGCAGGGCACCTATGAAACCGGGCCGGTTGAGCGCGCCTTGTCAGACTTGAGCGCTTTTGGTGCGGGCCAGCCGGTTCATCTTGCAGGATCTGCCGCCTCATTGGCCGATGGCAACATGCTGGTGGATAGTGGCCAGCATGAACTTGATCTGGGTTGCGCTATCGATCTTTGGCAAGCCGGTGCCTTGCCAAATGCGCCCGCTTTGCCCTGGTATCATCGCCCGCCGGATGCCAAATTGCCCGGTGGTTTTACCCCGTGAGCGATTTGCAATTCCGTTGCGTGCAAAGTGATGATGCCACCTTGTTGGCCGATATTCACACGCAATGCTTTGCCAAACCATGGGGTGAAGCGGCCATGGCATCTCTGCTGGTCAATGGAACAATAGGCTGGATCGCCAGCATGGAAAAAAAGGATGTCGGTTTGGCGTTGATCCGTCTTGCCGCTGATGAAGCAGAGTTGTTAAGCCTGGCGACAATCCCGTCTGCGAGATGCAAAGGCGCTGGGCGGTCACTCCTTAAAACCGTGTGTCAGCAGGCAAAACTGGCTGGCGCGCAACAGATGTTTCTCGAAGTGCGCAGCGATAATGCACCAGCGGTGCATATATATGAACGTGCTGGATTTACCCGCATCGGCAGCCGTGAAAATTATTATGCAAACCACGTGGATGCCGTTACCTTTATGCGGCCCCTGATATGAGGCCGGGTATGGACAAAAGCCGGTTTTGACAGCAGTAAGGGTGGATTAAAACAAGTAGGAGGCCCAGTGCCAAACCGTCTGGAAGAATTATGCACGCAAAAGGGTATGCGTATGACTGAGCAGCGCCGGGTGATAACCCGTGTGCTTAGCGAGTCAGAAGACCATCCTGATGCGGAGGAGCTTTATGCGCGCGCGCGCGCTCTTGATCCCAACATGTCTTTGGCCACGGTTTACCGCACTGTGCGTTTATTTGAAGAAGCCGGGGTCATCTCCCGCCATGATTTTGGTGATGGACGAGCCCGGTTTGAAGAACTGCCCGATACCCATCATGACCACCTTATCGACGTCAAAACCGGTGCCGTGATTGAGTTCGTCGATGAGGAAATCGAAAAGTTACAGGAAAAAATTGCCAATAAGCTCGGCTATCGTCTGGTCGATCACCGCCTTGAGCTTTACGGCGTAAAGGATAAAACCTGACCGATGAGCGGTTCAAAAAAACGCATATTTATAAAAACTTTTGGCTGCCAGATGAATGTTTATGATTCAGAGCAAATGGCCAATCTGTTGCGCCCGATGGGTTATGATGAAGTGGATGAGGCTGCGGCCGCCGATCTGGTGGTGCTGAACACCTGCCATATTCGCGAAAAGGCGGCCGAAAAAGTTTATTCAGACCTTGGCCGTTTGCGCCAGCTCAAAGAAACACGAGCTGAAAAGGGCGAGACTATGCAGATCGCCGTGGCGGGGTGTGTGGCGCAAGCCGAGGGGGCCGAGATTCGACGCCGGGCACCGGTGGTGGATTTTGTTGTCGGTCCACAAAGTTATCAGCGTCTGCCGCAAATGCTGAAAGGCGAGGCAGGTCCGCTGGCCACCGATTTTGCCGTTGATGAAAAATTTGAACGGCTGGCGAAAAAGCGCGCCGCTAACAGTCCGACGGCCTTTGTTACGGTGCAGGAAGGGTGTGACAAATTTTGCGCGTTCTGTGTGGTGCCATACACCCGTGGAGCCGAGCATTCCCGCCCCGCTGATGAGATCATCAATGAGGTGCGCGCTTTGGTGCGCCACGGGGTGCGCGAAGTGACGCTTCTGGGCCAGAACGTCAATGCCTGGGGGGCCAATTCAGAAGATGGTTGGGGGCTTGGTGCGCTGATCCGGCATCTGGCGCAAATCGACGATTTGTCACGTATTCGCTATACCACCTCGCACCCAAGAGACATGGATGAAGACCTGATCAATGCCCATGGCGAGATAGAAGCGCTGATGCCTTATTTGCACTTACCGGTGCAATCTGGATCAGATACAGTGCTCAAAGCCATGAACCGGGGCCATTCCATGGCCATGTATCAAAAACTGATTGATAAAGTTCGCGCCAAACGCCCGGATATTGCCATATCCGGCGATTTTATTGTTGGTTTTCCAGGTGAAACCGATGCGGATTTTGAAGCTACCTTGCAGGCCGTGCGCGACATTGGGTATGCCTCGGCCTATTCCTTCAAATACTCTCGTCGGCCCGGAACGCCCGGCGCGGGACGTGAGGATCAGGTGCCAGAAACGGTAAAGTCAGAGCGTTTGCAGGTGTTGCAAGCCTTGCTTAATGCCCAGCAGCTGGAATTCAACAACAGCCAGATCGGCAATACTGTGCCGGTATTGTTTGATAAAAAAGGCCGTCATGACGGACAGATATGCGGGCGTAGCCCCTATTTGCAAAGCGTTTATGTGCAGGGCCCTGCCTCTTTGATTGGCAAAATTGCCAGCGTTAATATTTCCGGTGCCGGACGAAATGCGTTAAATGGAGTTTTGGATCAGGAGGCTTTTGTTACGGCGTGAGTAAAGCAACGCGTATTGCCCTTGAAAGCCCATCCCATGTCGCCGCGCTTTGCGGCATTAACAGCCAGAATATTGTTCTTGTGGAACAGGCCTTTGATGTATTAATCGATGCGCCGGGTGACAGTTTTGTGATTCAAGGGTCTGCTGAAGGCCAACGCCAGGCGCGTGAAGTTTTAACAACCATGATCGCCGAAGCCAAAAGCGGAGCTGACCCAAATGCTCAAAGCGTTCGTGCCGCGATTGCTTTTGCCAAAAAGGGCGAGAAATTTGTTGCCGGGGACGGGTTTCATGTGCCCCGTGGCCGTCGCCTGATCAGCCCGCGCACCCCGGCGCAAAAGGTCTATTTGCAATTGCTCAAAGGTGCCAGTGCCGATCTGGTGTTCGGGGTAGGACCAGCCGGGACCGGCAAAACGTTTTTGGCAGTGTGTTACGGGGCTTCATTGCTGGCGGATCGTAAAATTGACAAGCTGATCATTGCCCGTCCGGCGGTGGAGGCCGGTGAGCGTTTGGGGTTCCTGCCGGGCGATATGGAAGAAAAAATTGACCCCTATATGCTGCCGGTATGGGATGCCCTCAATGAGGCGCTTGGTCGTGAGGCGGTGTTGAAACGCCGCGCCGAGGGTCGTATCGAAGTTGCTCCGCTTGCCTTTATGCGCGGGCGCACCCTTAGTCATGCTTTTGTTATTCTGGATGAGGCGCAGAACGCAACCATTGGGCAAATGAAGATGGTGCTGACCCGCCTTGGTGAAGGCAGCCGCATGATCGTAACCGGTGATCCCAGCCAGTCGGATCTGCCGATGGGCCAGCCATCCGGCCTTGCCAATGCCCTTGAAATTCTGGGTGATGTCAAGGGTTGTTCTTTTGCCCGTTTCACCCAAAAAGACGTGGTTCGCCATCCATTGGTGGCTCGCATTGTGGCCGCTTATGAGGCGGCGGGGCGATCAGGCTGATGACCACGGGGCTGCGTGAGGTCGATGTTCGTGTTTCCGGTGCCGGCTGGCCTTGGTCTGAGGAAGAGGCCGCTATGATCGTGCGGGATATGCTGGAAGCGGCACGCAAACAGATTGGTGATCTGCAACAGGGTGTTCTGGAGGTCTGGTTTGCTTCCGACAAGGACTTGCAAGCGCTGAACCGCCAATACCGTGGTAAGGATGCGCCCACCAATGTATTATCATTTCCTGCTGCCGGGCAATTGCCTGTTGGCGCTGGTCTGGTGTTTGGTCAATTGGCGCTGGCCAACGGGGTTTGCGCCCAAGAGGCCGCCTCGCGTGGCATAACGCTTGGTGGTCATATCCGGCATTTGATATTGCATGGCTTGCTTCATCTGCAGGGCTATGATCATGAAACCAAAGAAGACGCAGAAAAAATGGAGAAAATTGAAACCATGGTGATGCAAGGGCTTGGTCTGCACGACCCCTATGCCTTACTGGAGGGGGATCATGTCAAAGAGTAAGCCAGGTTTTATTAAGCGATTGTTTTCGGGCCGGACCAGCGCGACACCGGAGCCCGATGAAGAAGCACAAAAACTGATCGATAATGCCGCCGCCTTTGACCGGGTGCGTGTTGAAGATTTGATGGTGCCACGGGCTGATATTATTGCCGTTGGCGCCGATACGCCGCTTGGCGATCTTGTTGAGGCATTTATGCACTCCTCGCATTCGCGCCTGCCGGTTTATAAAGCCACTTTGGATGATCCGCTGGGTATGGTGCATATTAAGGATATTCTGCGCTTTCTGGTCCCGGCCGATGATATGCCGGTTGATCTTGGTGCGCTAATACTCAGCCAGATCATCCGACCAGTGCTTTATACACCACCCAGTATGCAGGCCGATGACCTGATGATTAAAATGCAAGGTTCTCACATCCATATGGCGCTTGTGGTCGATGAGTATGGCGGCACGGACGGGCTTGTTACCCTGGAAGACCTGGTGGAACAGATCGTCGGCAAGATTGAAGATGAGCATGATAGCGAGGCGCCCTCTTTGAAAAAGCTGGGTGAGGGGATGTGGGGTGCTGATGCCCGCATCCCGATTGAGGCGCTTGAAAACGTGTCGGGCCTGTCTCTTAATCAGGACGATGACGATGATGATGTGGATACGCTGGGCGGACTGGTGTTCCAACTGGCCGGGCGAGTGCCGCAACGGGGCGAGATTCTGCGCCATCCTGCCGGTCTTGAGTTTGAGGTGATGGAGGCTGATCCGCGTCGTATCCGTAAACTTGTGGTCCGCTGCCAATCTCATGAATAGTTTTTTTTCCAGGGTACCTGACCTCACGCTGCGCATAATGCATTTAACAGGCTGGCGGGCACATCTTGTGGCCATGCTGGCAGGTGCTGTTGGCGTGTTGGGTCAGGCACCGTTTCATATTTGGCCAGCTTCATTGCTTTCTCTGCTGGTGCTGGTCTGGATGCTGGACGGAGCTTTTGAGGATAAAAATCCAAAGAGAACAGGGGCGGTCCGGGCCTTCTGGTTTGCCTTTGGACAGTTTTTTGCCGGTTTTTACTGGATCGGCGCCGCTTTCATCAGCCGTGGCCCGGAATATATTCCGTTAATGCCATTTGCTCTGGTGTTTCTTATGGCGGGCCTGGCATTGCTCTGGGCGCTCGCCGGAGCTGTGGCCATGGGTTTCTGGTCAAGGGACAGCCGCAGGATAGCTACCTTCGCACTGGTGTTTTTTGCCGCTGAATGGGTGCGCGGACATTTTCTTACCGGGTTTCCCTGGAATTTACCGGGCATGATCTGGGCACCAGGTGGTGCCGTTTCGCAATCCGCATCCCTGTTCGGGATTTGGGGTCTGTCATTGATCACGCTTTATGTCTTCGCCGCCCCGGCGACATTGGTGGATCAGGGTCAGGTGTGGATAAAGCGCATACTTCCATCTGGTCTTGGTTTTTTTCTTCTCATTATATTATTTGGTTTTGGTGCCCTGCGGTTATCCAATGCGGGCATAGAGGTGCATCAGGGCGTACGTCTGCGCATCGTTCAGTCAGTGATTGATCAGCGCGAAAAATGGAAACCGGAAAACCGGGATGCGGTATTGGAGCATTATCTGCGCCTTTCCACATCGGAACCCCTTGATAAAGTAACGCATGTAATCTGGCCCGAAGGTGCGTTACCCACCCTATTGCTGGAAGACGGCCCGGCGCTGGACCGCATAACGGCAACTTTTAATAATGGCCCGGTGCTGATCACCGGCCTGACCCGGCGTGAACAGGCGCAAAATGGCAAAACTCTTTATCGTAATTCCCTGATTGCGCTCAGTTTTAATGAGGGGCAGCCAAGAGTGGAAACCGTTTATGACAAACACCATCTGGTTCCCTTTGGCGAATACATGCCCTTTGGCAAGATTTTTGCCCGCTGGGGCATTAAAGGCCTGATCAATTTTGAGGATGGCTTTACCCCTGGCCCTGCCCCGACCAGTGTGCAAATCAACAATCTGCCGACCTTTTCACCACAAATATGTTATGAAATTGCCTATGCCGGCTTTACCCCCAAAGAAGAAGGGCGGCCCGACTGGATACTCAACATCTCCAATGATGCCTGGTTCGGGGCAACTACCGGCCCTTATCAGCATCTTGATCATGCCCGCTACCGCGCCATTGAAGAAGGATTGCCGGTGGTGCGGTCAGTCAGTTCTGGTATTGCCGGTATGATAGACCCTTTTGGGCGCATGCGTTTGCGTTTGGGACGAAAAGCGGACCGCGCCAGTGATGTGGACTTGCCACTTTCTTTGCCTGCAACCATCAACATTCGCTATGGGAACATGATTTTATTGGGTTTGATCGGGGCGTTATTCCTGTATAGGTTGTGGAGCCGTAATGGCCGGTTTGCCAAAGGGCGCAAACAGTGATTTTAATTGAACATGTTCAGGAAATAATATACAGAGCATAGCTGATATGTGAAAAATAAATCCAGCTATGCAGTAAATTCGGGGATTTTTGTGTCAGAACGTTCAGCTAATCCGATTGATATTCATGTGGGGGCTCGTGTGCGCCTGCGCCGTCTAATGTTACGTATGAGCCAGGACAAGCTGGGCGAAAACCTGGGCGTAACCTTTCAACAGGTGCAGAAATATGAACGCGGTGCCAATCGCGTCAGCGCCAGCCGCTTATGGGGCATGGCTGATGTGCTCAATGTGCCGGTAGAATATTTTTTTGAAGGACTGGCCACACAAAACGAGGCTGCAGGTTTTAACGAAAATGACCAGCAGCCCTTGATCTATGATCTGATTAATTCGCCCGATGGTGTGCAATTAGCCGCCGCTTTTTCCAGTATTGTTGACCCCAAGGTGCGCCGTCAGGTTTTACAACTGGTAAGAGCGCTTGCGGGCAAGGGCGCAGAGGATGATTCCCCGGCAGAATAAGCCTGCGGCCCTGACGGGTTGATCGCTGTTCTTTGCTGATTTATCCAGGTAAATTCTGATTTTACCGGACCATCTAGCGTTTTTTTATTGATTCTTAATGCAAGATTGGCTTGTTTGCTTTTCAAAACCATATAAAGAAATCTTTATATGGTGATATGAGGAGCATGATGTGAGCCGGGAATCCTATATTTTTACGAGCGAGAGCGTTTCAGAAGGTCATCCGGATAAAGTCTGTGACCGTATTTCTGATACTGTGGTGGACATGTTTTTGGGCAAGGATGCGCAGGCGCGTGTGGCGTGTGAGACCCTGACGACCACCAACCGGATTGTGCTGGCTGGTGAAGTGCGCTGCAATGCCGCCATTGATAATGCGGAAATTGAAGCGGCGGTGCGCGCCGCCGTGCGCGATATAGGCTATGAACAGGAGGGTTTTCACTGGAAAAACGCCATGCTTGAAAACTTGTTGCATGAGCAATCCAGCGATATCGCCATGGGCGTTGATGCGGCGGGTAATAAAGACGAAGGCGCGGGCGATCAGGGGATCATGTTTGGCTACGCCACCCGCGAAACCCCGGAGCTGATGCCGGCCCCCATTCAATATGCCCATTCCATATTGCGCGATCTGGCCGTGGCCCGTAAGGCCGACCCGGCGCTGGGTCTGGAGCCGGATGCCAAAAGCCAGGTCACACTGGCTTATGAAAATGGTGTGCCCGTGCGGGCAACGTCCGTAGTGGTATCGACCCAGCACCGCAAAGGCCTTAGCCCGGCCGATGTGCGTGAGATCGTTCGCCCTTATGTCGAGGCGGTGCTGCCCGATGGCTGGATGTGCGACGAGGACAGCTTTTACGTAAACCCCACCGGCAATTTTGTTGTTGGCGGCCCTGACGGGGATTGCGGCCTGACCGGACGCAAAATTATAGTAGATACCTATGGCGGCGCGGCGCCTCATGGCGGCGGAGCATTTTCTGGAAAAGATCCCACCAAGGTGGACCGTTCGGCCGCTTATATCAGCCGCTATCTGGCCAAAAACGTGGTCGCCGCAGATCTGGCCGATCGCTGCACCATACAGCTATCTTACGCCATTGGCGTGGCCAAACCTTTGAGCATTTATGTGGACACCCACGAAACCGGGCGATGTGATGAAGCGCGTCTTGAGAGCATACTGGGTGATGTGGTTGATTTAAGCCCGCGCGGTATTCGTGAGCGTCTGGCGCTGAACAAGCCGATTTATGGGCGCACCGCCGCTTATGGGCATTTTGGCCGCACACCGGATGCTGACGGTGGTTTTTCGTGGGAGCGCACGGATCTCGCCGATGAGTTAAAGCCCCTTGTCGGCTAAGTCTCATGGCCCGCGTCTTTATGGCCGGGCCAAGGGGCATGCCCTGAAGCCACGTCAGGCAAAGCTGGTCGCAGAATTACTGCCCACTCTTGGCCTGCCAGATCAAATGGATATACGCACGGACATTGTTCCTGATGATACGCCGTTATGGCTGGAAATTGGTTTTGGCGGTGCCGAGCATTTGATTGCCCAGGCAAAAAGTAATCCTGATGTTTGTTTGATAGGTATCGAGCCATACTTAAACGGTGTGGCCAAGGCGCTGGTGGGCGTGGATGAAAACGGTCTGAAAAACGTCCGTCTGCAACGGGGTGATGCGCGTCTGATCCTGCTAGGCTTGCCTGATGCGGTGCTGGACCGGGTGTTTATCCTCTATCCCGACCCCTGGCCCAAAACCCGTCACCATAAACGCCGCCTGATCCAGCAAGACTTTATTGCCGAGCTGGCAAGGGTGATGAAACCGGGTGCACAGCTTCGCTTTGCTTCGGATATTGCCCATTACCAGGCTTGGGCGTTATCGCATATTCTGGAAAGCGGGCATTTTAAGTGGATGGCCAGGCGCGCCGATGACTGGCGCACAGCTCCGGCGGATCACTTCCCCACCCGCTATGAAGGCAAAGCCAAAAGGGCTGGCCGCCCGTGCGTTTATCTTGACTTTGTGCGCAAACAGAGAGGGTAAATAGTGAACATATATTGATGAAGCGGGTTCCATTTGCGGTGCCTTTAATACCAACTTGCTAAATGCCATAGACAACATGGCTGTAAGGCGTGGTATGTCGCGGAATGCGAGCATTTCGACTGGTGTTCTAAGGGAGGAGTAAGGCAATGTCAGATAACTGGAAACAACAAAACAAGCGCTATGTTTTGCTTACCTTAGATCAACAAGAAGAAGTCCTTGATGGCTACCAAGGAGACCTAGCTGTAGAGATTGACCAAGGAGGGCTATATTCCAGAAACCCCACAGTCCATAAATGGAAAGTTACTTATAGATTGCTTGTATTGCGAGAGTTGGCATCTTGGCGGTTTTGCGATTTAATGAAGCAAGCCCTATATCTTGAGAGAGGCCATTTTCATGCAGGGGAAAGTATACTAATTCGGAGTTCATTAGAAACACTAGCGCTATTAATTTTTTGCTCCCAGAAAATGGAAAACGTTATGAAGTCAGGAGACGGGTTTCATCAATTAAGTAAAAAAACAACCGATCTATTGATGGGTTCAAAAGGTCAACAAACAAATTACAAGTCAATCAACGTGAATGATTTTTTGAAAGCAGCATCGAAGGATTACCCCGAAATTCGACGTGCATATGATGAGTTATCAGAAACAACACACCCTAATTTCGATGGCCTATTCCGCAGATATTCAACGATTAGTAAAAATGGCACGGTAACAAAATTTTCAAACCAATCATCTGAAATATACAAAAATGCTCAACCCTCCCTTATATCCTTAATACTCGTAATATTTGAAATGGAATATAATGATCGGTGGATTACTGCTTTCAAGGGTTTTGAAACTTGGATCGTAGAAAACGATCAAAAATTAGAAAATACCAAATAGGCAAAACGCTACTGTTTCAGACATTTCTCAAACATCTGCTATTAATTGCTAACATCCACTAATGAGAAAACCCTATCACTTATGTCCTTTGGGCTTCTACAGATAAGTAAAATTTTACGAAATGATACAAACCTATCCCTTTTGCAACACTTTGTGAGGGTCAATTAACTCAATCGCTTGCCTATCGAAAAACCTTGTTACAAAATAATTGCATAAAAACCGGATATGCTCGTTTCTCAGCGACTAATCCAGCTATGAAACAGGCTCGGAATGATCTTTGAGATATTCCCCGGCTTCTTCTTTAGTGATTTTCCCTTGGGCCAGGTTTTCCATCATCTCAACATGGTTATTATCTTTAATTTGTTGCAGATCGCGGCCATTATCCAATAAGAAAATAGACGCTGATTCAAATGCCGTGCGTTTGTTTCCATCAACAAAAGGGTGATTGCGCGCAATGCTTTGGGCATAGCTGGCCGCGAGTTGAAAAAAATCACTCTCACCATAAGTATGCAGACTTTTCGGGCGAGCCAAAGCGGATTCAAGCAATCCTGCATCGCGAACGCCTTGTGATCCGCCGGCCTGCTGAATGGCGCTGACGTGGATAAATAACACTGTGTGTAGATCAAGCCATTGTAATTCGCTCATTTACAGAGCCAGTTTTTGAATGGTTTCATCGTGTTTTTCCATATTGGCAAGAATTTGCGCTTTTCTCTCGTCGCTTAAATCATCATCAGGGCACCGTTTTTGCGCCTTGCGGATCAGTTCACGAATAAACTCGCTATCATTGGTATAGCCGCCTTTGGCAATTTGCGCTTTGATCCAGGCATCCTGTTTATCGGTAACGATAATGGTTTTTCTAACGGTCGCCATGATGCGCCTCCTTTAATATCACCATTTACCATCAAATATCATATATATGATGATAATGCCAGCGAGATTATGGGGCCTATCAATGTTGCACAATCCACCCACTGAGCAAGGCGATTGCGCCCATCCGCAAACGCCCTTATATAAAGCCCAACAACATCGCTGGTGCATTGGATGATGCTTCAAGCGGGCCGCCTCGGCGGGCCGCTTTTTTCATGACCATTTCGCATTGCACCGGCATAGATCAGGATTAAGACCTTGCGCGCCAGGACCGCCATTGAAAAAACGGTATTACAGGCCATCGAGCCAGTTGCTGCGCAACTGGGTCTGGTGGTGGTGCGGGTTCGTTTGTTTGGTCGCGAGAAGCGTAAAGTGCTTCAGGTCATGGCCGAGCGCGCTGAAGATCATCAGATGGGTATCAAGGACTGCACCGCGCTTAGCCGGGCCATATCGGCGGTTATTGACGTGGAGGACCCGGTCCCTGGCGCCTATGAGCTGGAGGTTTCATCCCCCGGTATCGAGCGGCCATTGACGGTGCTGGATGATTATGAACGCTGGAGCGGGCATGTGGCCAAGCTGGAGCTTGACCGGCTGGTCGAGGGCCGCCGCCGTTTCAAGGGCGTTCTGGGCGGCATTGAAGGTGACAGGATTATTATTGATCTGGAAGGCGAAGAGACAAGTGCGCTAATGCCATTTGACTGGATCAGCGAGGCGCATCTGGTGATGAGTGACGCCTTATTGAAATTGAACAAGAACCCTGAACAAGGATTAGCTAAGGAGACGAAGACATGAGTGTTACTGGCGTTAGCGCCAATCGGCTGGAGCTGTTGCAAATCGCCAAGGCGGTGGCAGCAGAAAAGTCGATTGATGAATCCATTGTTCTGGAAGCCATTGAAGAAGCCATTCAGCGCGCCGCGCGTTCTCGTTATGGCAGTGAGCTGGACATTCGTGCCCATATTGACCCGGTCACCGGCAATATGGCGCTCAAGCGCTATCTTACGGTCGTTGAAGAAGTGGAAAATGATTCTACCGAAATCAGTCTGGAAGAAGCCAAAAAGCTGAACCCGGAAGCCGAGGTTGGATTTGCCTTTGATGAGGAGCTGCCGCCGGTAGAATTTGGCCGCGTGGCCAGTCAGGCCGCCAAACAGGTGATTACGCAAAAAGTGCGCGAAGCGGAACGCGCCCGTCAATATGAAGAGTTCAAGGACCGGGTTGGCGAGGTGGTCAACGGTATCGTCAAGCGGGTTGAGTATGGCAATGTCATTATTGATCTTGGTCGTGCCGAGGCCATTATTCGCCGCAATGATGGTATTCCTCGTGAAAACCTGCAACAGGGCGATCGCACCCGCGCCTATATCTATGAAGTGCGCGAAGAGGCTCGCGGCCCACAAATCTTTCTCTCCCGCGCTCATCCCAAGCTGATGGCCGCGCTTTTTGCGCAGGAAGTGCCGGAAGTTTACGAAGGCATTATTGAAATTCCCTCAGTGGCCCGTGATCCGGGCAGTCGCGCCAAAATCGCTGTGCTCTCCAATGACCCCGCCATTGATCCGGTGGGCGCCTGCGTAGGTATGCGTGGCAGCCGTGTGCAGGCAGTGGTCAGCGAATTGCAGGGCGAAAAGATCGACATCATCCAATGGTCAGAAGATCCGGCCACCTTTTTGGTGAACGCGCTGGCGCCGGCCGAAGTGGCCAAAGTGGTCATGGATGAAGATGATGGCCGTGTAGAGGTTGTGGTGCCCGAAGAACAACTCTCACTGGCCATTGGGCGGCGCGGGCAAAATGTGCGCCTGGCTTCGCAACTGACCAATTGGACCATTGATATTCTGACCGAGGAAGAAGAGTCCGAACGCCGTCAAAAAGAGTTTGCCGCGCGTACGGAACTGTTCATGAAGGCGCTGGATGTGGACGAGGTTATCGCCCAATTGCTGGCCACTGAAGGCTTTGAAAGTGTCGAGGAAGTCGCCTTTGTGGCGATGGAAGAAGTTGCGGGCATAGAAGGTTTTGATGAAGACACCGCCCAGGAAATTCAGGCCCGCGCCCGTGAGCACCTGGAACGTCTTGCCGAAAAACAAACGGCCCGGTGCAAGGAGCTTGGCGTTACCGATGACCTGCTTGAACTGGAGGGCATCACGTTGACCATGGCAGTTAAACTGGGTGAAGCCGGTACCAAGAATGTTGAGGACTTTGCTGGCTTGGTGCCCGATGATCTGCGTGGCTGGTTTGAAACCAAAGACGGTGAACGGGTGCGCCAGGCCGGTGTTTTTGAAGATGAAAAAATGAGCGTGGAAACCGCCAATGACTTGATTATGCGGGCGCGTGTGGCGGCGGGCTGGGTTACTGAAGAAGAACTGGCGGCAGCAGCAGAGGCCGAAGCATTGAACGATGAAAACGAGAATGAGGAGGCGACCGCCACGCCGGCCTGAGGGTTGGCACGGGCGTCAAGAGCTTGAATGCGCACACGCAAATGTATCCAGACCGGTGAGGTTCATCCTGAATCCAGCCTGATCCGTTTTGTGATCGCGCCTGATGGAGGGGTAACACCGGACATTAAGGCCAGGGCGCAAGGGCGGGGCCTGTGGGTGCGAGCCAACAAGGAGGTCTTGCAGGCGGCGATTAAAAAACGCAGTTTTGCCCGTGCCGCCAAAGAAAACGTGCAGGTCAGTGATGATTTGCCCGTGCGCACACAAGACGCGCTGGAACGGGCGGCACTGGATTCGCTGGGTCTGGCCAAGCGTGCTGGTGCATTGCTCTGTGGCTTTGATCAGGTTCGTGCTATATTGCAAAGCCGCCGACCGGCCTGTCTGGTTGAGGCAAGCGATGGTGCAGAAGATGGTCGGCGTAAAATACTGGCTCTGGCTGAGGCAAAATGGGGCGGTATCGGGGTGATCAATTGTTTCAGCCAGGTGCAAATGGGGGCGGCAATTGGCCGGGCGCACAGCACACACATGGCGCTTCTTGAAGGAGGGCTGGCCGACCAGTTTATGTTCCATGGGGAACGGTTATGCGCCTTTCGTCTGCTATTTTCTAACGAAACAGGCGATAAGAGGAGTTGAAACGCCCACCAAGACCGTTAGTTTACCGCCTGAACTGACGATCTGCGGGCGCAGGAATAAATTAGACCGCTTGCCGGAAAGGTGCATCGTGCACAGCCGGACAGGCAATGGGAAATACGTATGAGTGACGCGAACGACGATGACAAACCAGCCGAAGGTGGCCGCAAGCCCCTGACCCTGAAACGCAATGTGGCGGCCGGAACGGTCAAGCAGAGCTTTTCGCGTGGGCGGTCCAAATTCGTGGTGGTCGAGAAAAAACGCAAGCGCGTGCTTGGCAAGGCGGCACCGGATACAAGTGAAACAGCATCCGCGCCCATAGCCGAGACGAAGCCCCGGTCTGATGTGGCCAGTAAAGCCCGCGCGCTTGGCCTGTCGGAAGCAGAATTTCTGGCCCGTGAAGCGGCCGTTGGAAAAGCCAAGGCCGAAGCCGCCAACCGTGAAGAACGTGCCCGTATTGAGGCCGAAGAACGCACTCGCCGTGAGCGCGAGGAAAAAGAACAACTGGTCGCCGAACGTAAACGCCGCGAAGAAGAAGAACGCATCGCCAGGGAAAACACCGAACGCGCCGCAGCCGAGGCGGCGGTACAGGCCGCCGAACAGACAACCCGCCCCCGTGTCGATCGCACACCGGCAGCATCGGCTGAACCCAGTGTAGAGGCGGCCGCAGAAAAGTTTGGTGGCCGTATCAAGAAAAAACGCGTCGAGCAAAAACCGGCTTCACGTAGCCGCTCCGAGCCAAAACGCCGCCGGGGGAAACTGACCATCAGTAACATTCTGGATGGGGATGAAGGACAGCGGCAGCGCTCACTGGCATCCATGCGCCGTGCGCGTGAACGTGAAAAGGAACGCCGCCTTATGGGCGATGCCGGCGCGCGCGAGAAAGTCATGCGCGAAGTGGTGATCCCCGAAACCATTACCGTGGCCGAGCTGGCCAACCGGATGAGCGAGCGGGCGCGTGATGTGGTTAAATTTCTCATGCAGCAAGGTGATATGAAACAAGCCGATGACATGCTGGATGCGGATACTGCGGAATTGATCGTGGAAGAGTTTGGTCACAAGGTGCGCCGGGTTGCCGAATCCGATGTAGAAGAAGGTTTTATTAGCGAAGACGATCAGGAGGAAAGCAAAAAACCGCGTCCTCCGGTGGTAACGATTATGGGCCATGTGGACCATGGCAAAACCTCGTTGCTGGATGCCCTTCGCTCTACCGATGTGGCCTCTGGTGAAGCCGGGGGTATTACCCAGCATATTGGCGCCTATCAGGTTAAGCTCAAATCCGGTGAGAAAATCACTTTCCTGGATACGCCAGGCCATGCCGCTTTTTCCTCCATGCGACTGCGCGGGGCACAAGCCACCGATATTGTGGTGCTGGTCGTGGCCGCCGATGACAGCGTGATGCCACAAACCATTGAAGCCATCAACCATGCCAAATCCGCCGGGGTGCCGATTATTGTGGCAGTCAATAAAATGGACAAGGAAGGCGCGAATTCCACCAAGGTTCTGAATGATCTGCTGCAATACGAAGTGCTGACCGAATCCGTTGGCGGCGAAGTGCAGGCCATCGAGGTTTCTGCACTGAAAAAAACCGGTCTGGATAATTTGGTTGAAGCGATTACCTTGCAGGCTGAACTGCTGGAGCTAACTGCCAATTCCGATCGCGCTGCCGACGGGATGGTTATTGAAAGTCAGGTTGCCAAGGGCCGTGGGCCTGTGGCCACTGTGTTGGTCAATCGCGGGACTTTAAAACGCGGCGATATTGTGGTGGCGGGCACAGCCTGGGGCAAAGTGCGGGCGCTTAATGATGAACGTGGCCAGCAGCTAAAAGGTGCTGGGCCATCCCAGCCGGTGGAAATTCTGGGCCTTAATGGCGCCCCGGAGCCTGGCGAGCCTTTTGCGGTGGTCGAAACCGAAGCCCGCGCCCGTGAAATTACCCAATACCGGGATCGTAAAAACCGGCAAGGCGATGCGGCACCCGGCCCATCGGCGGTGGCCTCGCTTGAACAGATGATGGCCAGCCTCAAAGACAAGGAAATCGCCGAAGCAGTGATGGTGGTCAAAGCCGATGTGCAAGGCTCAGCCGAAGCGATCAAACAGGCGGTCGAAAAACTCGGCAATGATGAAGTGCGCGCGCGGGTGATCCATTCGGCCGCTGGCGGTATTACGGAATCAGATATTTTGCTGGCCCGTTCGTCCAACGCGCCGGTGGTCGGCTTTAATGTGCGTGCCACCAAACAGGCGCGCGAGCTGGCACAAAAAGAAGGTGTGGAAATACGCTATTATGCGATTATCTATGACCTGCTGGATGATATCAAAGCCGTGCTCGAAGGCATGCTTGACCCTGAATTGCGCGAAACTTTCCTTGGCAATGCCGAGGCGCTGGAGATTTTCAACATCTCCAAACTGGGCAAAATCGCCGGGTGCCGGGTGACCGAAGGGGTGATGCGCCGGGGATCGAAAGTGCGTCTGGTGCGCGATAATGTGGTGATCCATGAGGGTGAGCTAAGCACACTGCGCCGCTTTAAGGACGAGGTCAAAGAGGTCAATGCCGGTCAGGAATGTGGCATGGGTTTCCTTAATTATCACGATCTGCAAAAAGGCGATCTGATCGAGTGCTTTGACGTCACCGAGATCGAACGCAAATTGTAGCATACCCTGTTTCGTCAATTTGGTGAAAACCGGGGTCCAGCCATGAACGAAAGCTGGATACCGTTTTTCAACGATATGACGTTGGATAATAAATAATGCGCTTCAAGGTTTGTTGTGTTCAAACGGGCAGCTTTCGCCGGAATATATTGCCGGAACGAACTGTATTGATATTCTTGCCCCTGGTCACAACAGCGATTATGGAACAGCCATGAGCAAGCAAAAAAAACTGCCAAGCCAGCGGCAATTACGCGCGGGCGAACTGGTGCGCCACGCCCTGGTTGATGTTTTGGCGCGTGAGGAGTTGCGCGATCCAGACCTCAAGGGCGTATCCCTGACCTTGACTGAAGTGCGTTGTGCACCGGACCTGCGCCATGCGCGGGTGTATTGTGTGCCGCTGGGGGGCAAGGATTCCGCCACCGCGCTAAAAGCGGTCAATCGTTGTGCCGCATTTTTACGTGGCCGTCTGGGGCGCCAGATCGAGATGAAGTTTACTCCAAAGCTGGTTTTTGAGCTGGATACCAGCTTTGACGAGGCCAGCCATATTAGCGCGCTTTTGCATGATCCGGCGGTAGCGCGTGATTTGGATGGGAAGTGCAATGACTAGCACCTCGTTTGCTTCATGCTTCGGCAAGCTCAGGATGAAGGGTGAAGGCACCAGCTAATGGGCCGCGCCCGCAAAAAAGGTCAAAACATCACCGGCTGGCTGGTGCTGGACAAGCCATTGGGGCTAAGTTCGACCCAGGCGCTGGGCAAGGCCCGCTGGTTGCTGAACGCCAAAAAGGCGGGCCATGCAGGCACGCTGGACCCGTTGGCCACAGGCGTTTTACCACTGGCCTTTGGCGAGGCAACCAAAACCATCAGCTTTATGATGGAGGCGCAAAAGACCTATGAATTCACTATCCGGTGGGGACAATCAACCACGACGCTGGACAGCGAAGGTGAAGTGGTAGCCAATTCCGGTATGCGCCCGGAACGGGCCGCAATTGAAGCGGCTTTGTCAGAATTTATCGGTGACATCGAACAAATACCGCCGGCCTTTTCCGCCATTAAGGTGGATGGTAAACGCGCCTATACCCTAGCCCGTGCTGGTAAAGACGTAGTTTTGAAATCGCGTAATGTGCGTATTGATGCCCTGACTTTACTGGCAATGCCCGATGCAGACCATGCGGTTTTCATGGTTGAGTGCGGCAAGGGCACTTATGTGCGATCCCTGATGCGCGATCTGGCCATGGCGCTGGGCACGGAAGGCCATGTGGTGCATTTGCGCCGCACCCAGGTCGGTCCGTTTAAGGCGGCCAATGCCATTTCACTAACAACGCTTGAAGCCCTGGCGGCGAAAGACGAAGCGATGAATACGCTGGCCCCGCTGGCGGTATCTTTGGCGCACCTTCCTGCACTGTCGATCAGTGTTGCCGAAACCGAAGATGTTCGTCATGGGCGCACGGTGCCGTTGGGGGCCGGGCGCGCGTTTGACGATAAAGCCATGATCTATACGCATTTTGAGGGCGAGCCAGTGGCCATTGGCATGAAGGATGGCGTTTATTTCAAGCCGGTGCGGGTGTTTAACCGGCATTAAGTCCTGCCCCTGAGTCTCTGGCTCTTTTCATATGCGCACAAGACCCTTGCAGGCCTTGCCTTTACGGAGCATTTCGCCCATAAGCCCGAACTATTACCTGACCTTGCTGGACGGCGTCCTGGCAGGGCCGGCATGGAAGCGGCGCCGTGGAGTAGAAAAAGATGTCGATTACTGTCGAACGTAAAGCCGAACTGATCAAAAAGTTTGCACAAACCAAGGGTGACACAGGCTCACCAGAAGTTCAGGTTGCCATTCTGTCCGATCGGATTTCCACCCTGACCGAACACTTCAAAACCCACAAGAAGGACAACCATTCGCGCCGCGGATTGTTGAAAATGGTTTCCCAGCGCCGCCGCCTTCTGGACTATCTGAAACGCGAGAATCTGTCTCGCTATCAGGCGCTGATTAAAGAGCTTGGCCTGCGCCGCTAGGGTGTATGGCTTGATCGCTCATGTCGGGTCCAAACGTATTTAGATGATTTTGGACCCCAGGGCCATGCGCATGGGGCGCGTGGCATAAGAGGATTATAAATAATGTTTGATATTCAAAAAGAAACGATTGACTGGGAGGGGCGCGACCTCACCCTGGAGACGGGCCGCATTGCCCGTCAGGCGCAAGGCTCGGTCCTTGCCACCTATGGCGAAACCACTGTGCTGGCCGCAGTAACCTATGCCCGCGAGCCAAAACCGGGTATGGATTTCTTTCCATTGACCGTAAATTACACCGAAAAATATTATGCCGCCGGACGTATTCCAGGCGGCTTTTTCAAGCGCGAAGGCCGTCCGACCGAAAAAGACACCTTAACCTCGCGCCTGATTGACCGTCCGATCCGCCCGTTGTTTGCCAAAGGTTTCAAGAACGAGGTGCAGGTGATCCTTACCGTGCTCAGTCACGATCAGGAAAATGACCCGGACGTGCTGGCCATGGTCGCTGCGTCGGCGGCACTTTCACTTTCCGGCGCTCCGTTCATGGGCCCCATTGCCGGTGCCCGCGTAGGCCTGATTAATGGCGAATATGTCATCAACCCGACCCTTGAAGAAATGGTTGAAACGGAACTGGATCTGCTGGTTGCCGGCACCAAAGATGCGGTGATGATGGTTGAATCCGAAGCCAAAGAGCTGTCTGAAGATGACATGCTGGGCGCGGTAATGGCTGGTCATGATGCCATGCAGCCGGTGATTGAAATGATCGAGCGCCTGGCCAAAAAGGCGGCCAAACCGGCCTTTGAATTTGTGGCACCGGATCATTCAAAGGAAAAAGCCGCCGTCAAAAAGCTGGTTGGTGCGGCACTGACCAAAGCCTATAAAATTACCGACAAGCTGGAACGTCAGGACGCTGTTGGTGTGGCCAAGGACAAGGCCCGCGCCGAACTTGGTCAATCCGAAGACAAACCGGATGGCATTCCATCGGACGTGTTGGGCGGGGTGCTCAAATCCCTTGAAGCCGATGTGGTTCGTGGCAATATCATCAAGACCGGCAAGCGCATTGATGGTCGTAAACTGGATCAGGTTCGCCCGATCATTGGTGAAACTGCGGTGCTGCCGCGCACCCATGGCTCGGCGCTCTTTACCCGCGGCGAAACCCAGGCGCTGGTCATTGCCACGCTGGGCACCGGTGATGATGAGCAATTCATCGATGCCCTGACCGGCACCACCAAGGAAAACTTTCTGCTGCATTATAACTTCCCGCCATATTCGGTGGGTGAAGCACGGCGTATGGGCCCTCCGGGGCGCCGTGAAATTGGTCACGGCAAGCTGGCATGGCGCGCCATGCGCGCAGTGTTGCCAAACAAGGATGAATTTCCCTACACCATTCGTCTGGTCTCTGAAATCACTGAATCCAACGGCTCTTCCTCCATGGCCACAGTCTGTGGTTCATCACTGGCACTGATGGATGCCGGTGTGCCGATCAGCCGCCCGGTTTCGGGCATTGCCATGGGTCTGATCAAGGAAAAAGACGGCATTGCCGTGCTTTCTGACATCCTTGGTGATGAAGACCACCTTGGCGATATGGATTTCAAAGTGGCCGGTACCGAAAAAGGCATCACCTCTTTGCAGATGGATATCAAAATTGCCGGGATCACCGAAGATATTATGCAAACCGCGCTGGATCAGGCCAAGGGCGGGCGTATGCACATTCTGGGCGAAATGAACAAGGCGCTGGGCACGGCCCGCACTGAAGTTGGTGAATTTGCCCCGCGCATTGAAACCATCACCGTGGCCAAGGACAAAATCCGCGAAGTCATTGGCTCCGGTGGTAAAGTCATTCGCCAGATTGTTGAAGAAACCGGTGCCAAGGTCGATATCAATGATGATGGCGTGATCAAAATTGCCTCCAATGATGCTGCGGCCATCAAGGCCGCCATGGACTGGATCAAGGGCATTGCTGCCGAGCCGGAACTTGGCGAAATTTATGACGGCACCGTGGTCAAAACCATGGACTTTGGCGCGTTTGTAAACTTCTTTGGTCCCAAGGATGGCCTGGTGCATATCAGCCAGCTGGCCGCCGAGCGGGTTAACAACACCACCGATGTGGTCAAGGAAGGCGACAAGGTCAAGGTCAAGGTGCTTGGCTTTGATGATCGCGGCAAGGTCCGCCTTTCCATGAAGGTGGTTAATCAGGAAACCGGCGAAGAAATCATCCAGGACGAAGGCTGATTTTCTTTTTTCCTTGATTGTTGAGTATTGAAAAACCCCGGCTGCATGGCCGGGGTTTTTTGTGTCTTTGCGCAATCCATATTTCGAGGCTCCCGTTGGTCGCACCTCAATATGAGGTGTTAGGGGCCGAAAGTAAAATTCAACCTCATCCTGAGGTGCGTAGCCCTTTTTTGGGCGAAGCCTCGAAGGATGTGAGCACAGTCTCAAGGCTTTGGTTTGCCGCCTCGACGGCGCGAAAACTCGCGTAAATCCTGCCAATTCCCATCGATCAGCGCCTGTTTTTTTGCACGGCTCCATCCCTTGATCTGCCGTTCAGCAGAAACAGCATCGGTGATGCGTTCAAAATTTTCGCACCATATTAATTCTACTGGCAAACGCCTTCGTGTGTAATCACCACCCAAGCCGCTTTGGTGCTCACGAATGCGGGTCTCTATATTTTGGCCGCGATGAGAGCCAACATAAAATGAGCCATCTGCGCATTTGAGGAGGTAAACCCAGGCGTTCATATTTGTGTCTTTGTGCAATCCATATTTCGAGGCTCCCGTTGGTCGCACCTCAATATGAGGTGTTAGGGGCCGAAAGTAAAATTCAGCCTCATCCTGAGGTGCGTAGCACTTTTTGGGCGAAGTCTCGAAGGGTGGAAATATAACCACATGGGTCGTTAAGGGATAACTGCCCCTCAGCGCCAATTCTTTATGCCCCTAAAACACCCCATAAACAACATAAAAACGAATAAACTGTCCCTTAAATGACCCATATTGCCCCTAATTGTCGGCGGGTTTCATGGCTTTATCCCCGCCCCCTTAAAAGCGCCGATAATATAGCGGTGTGGATAATGTAAAGACACCCAGAACCCACACAATGGCATTGTTTATAACGGTTTTGTTGTCCCGCTTTGGTTATGGGTGCAGGCATGCTATTACCCTAGACCAACATGTCCCTGGCCCGGTAATAGAGGGTTTTGCCGACAATAAACGCCAAAGGCCCTCTGAAACTCCCAAAAAGAGGCAAAAAAAGAAAATTAATTGCAGGCGCGCATGGTGCGATCCGTTCACAAATTGGTGAAATAGCGTAACTTTTACAAAAAAAATAAACAATGCCCCTTTAACTGGCCCCAAAAAAACCTAAATACAGGTTCAATTTGCAAAGATGACGAAAAGTCGCGACCCTGGAGATTAACATGGCCACCACCTTACCCGTAGCCGCTACGCCGGAAGCCTCGTTGTCGCGGTATCTCACCGAGATACGCAAATTTCCCATGCTGGAAAAGGGCGAGGAATTTATGCTGGCCAAGCGTTGGGTCGAGCATGAAGATGCCGATGCCGCGCAAAAGCTGGTCACGTCGCATTTGCGTCTGGTGGCCAAGATTGCCATGGGCTATCGCGGCTATGGCCTGCCCATTGGCGAAGTGGTTTCCGAGGGCAATGTGGGCCTGATGCAGGCGGTGAAAAAGTTTGATCCGGATAAGGGTTTTCGTCTGGCCACCTATGCCATGTGGTGGATCCGGGCGTCCATTCAGGAATACGTCCTGCGTTCCTGGTCATTGGTGAAAATGGGCACTACGGCGGCGCAGAAAAAACTGTTTTTCAATCTGCGGCGCATGAAGGGACAGATGAAAGCCATCGATGATGGTGATCTGCACCCCGATCAGGTTAAATCCATCGCGACCAAGCTGGGCGTCACCGATAATGATGTGGTGCAGATGAACCGGCGCATGTCCGGCCCGGATGCCTCCCTGAATGCGCCCATAAAGGCCAGTGAAGGCGAAAGCCAATGGCAGGACTGGCTGGAAGATGAAAACTATGTCAGCCAGGAAAAGCAGGTTGCCGATAAAGATGAATTTTCCACCCGTATGGACCTCCTGCAGAATGCCATGGCAAAGCTGAATGAGCGCGAGCAGGATATTATCCAGCAGCG
>JAJFFP010000078.1 GCA_021776595.1 Robiginitomaculum sp.
TCTGATCGAGCGTTTCTTCGGTAAAATCAAACACTTCCGCCGTATCGCCACGCGCTACGACAAGCTCGCTAGAAATTATGCAGGCTTCCTAAATCTCGTTGCCGCATTGAAATGGGCAAGATGAATGTCAACAGGACCTAACCTCATCCAGTGGTGCCGCACCAGTACGTGTTACTGGTGCGGCCTCGAAAGATGGGTGGCCGGAGCCGGGCCCGGCAATGACAGCTTCATGGTGTTCATCGCGCTTTGAACTGACGGTATGCCTCCGGATTTAAGCCGGGGTTCTGTCAAATATTTAAGTGATGTATTGTGAATAAAAGCTATTCTGCCGGATGATTGGCTTTATGGCCCGATCGTATCCGATTGAGCAGGGCAGTAATAAATTTTCGCACATTGGCAAACCCGGCGCGTACCCGTGACGGGGCACCCAGTAAAACCGGGGTCAGGATCAGGGTCAGCAAGGTGGCAAAGCTGAGCCCCCAGACCACGGTGGCGGCCAAAGGCACCCACCATTCGGCGGAAGGACCACCTATGGTAATCTGGCCTTTAAGGAAGTTGGCATTAATCATAAATACCATGGGCAGCAGGCCAAGAATGGTGGTGATAGTGGTCAGCAATACCGGGCGAAGGCGCTGGGCGGCGGTGCGCACCACCGCTTCATCAGGGGCAAACCCCAATTCGCGCATATGATGATAGGTATCGATCAGCACAATATTATTGTTGACCACAATGCCAGCCAGCGCCACCACACCGGTGCCCACCATCAAAACGCTAATATAATCCAGTGGCGCATTAAGCTGTATGCCAATCAACACCCCGGTAATGGATAGCACCACGGCCTGAAGGGTGAGAAAAACATGCCAGATATTATTGAACTGCATCAGCAGGATCACCGCCATCATGAAAAGGGCCGCGCCCATGGCACCAATGAAAAAGTTTGACGCATCGGCGGTTTTTTCATCGGCCCCGCGAAAATGCACATCCACACCATTGGGCAGGTCCGCCGTTGTCATCCAGGTTTTTATTTCCTCAATCAAAAGATTTGCCGCATAGCCCTCTTTGGCATTGGCGCGCACCTCGATCACCCGCCGGCCATCACGGCGCGAGACTTTATCGACCCTTGGACTGGCCTTGCGCGTAACAAAATTTGAAATCGGTACCGGGCCGGAAAGGGTGGTCACGCGCAGCCTGTCCAGTTGATCTATATCACGGGCATCGGGCGTAAAGCGCACCCGAATATCCAGCTCTTCATCAGAGTCATCCGGGCGGTATCGGCCAACCAGTATGCCATTGGTCAGCAATTGCACTGCCGCGCCAACGCGGGAAATATCTACCTTGAAACGTCCCGCCTGCTCACGATCCACCATAAGCTGCCACTCCACACCCGGCAGGGGCAGGGTATCCTCTATGTCTTTGAGGCTGCTCATATCATCGAAATGCGCCCGGATGGTTCGGGCCACGCGTTCGAGTGCATTGGCATTAATCCCGGTCAACTCAACTTGCACATCCTTGCCAACGGGCGGACCATTTTGCAATTCCCTGACTTCGGTAATAATGCCTGGAATATTACGGACACGCTCGCTGATCCGGGCGAAAATTTTGTGGCCATTTGGGCGTTCGCCAAAGGGAAGAAAGTCAATAAAAAGCGTGGCGGCGGTATCTTCGGGCGGCGGGGTGTTGGAACCACCAAGCGAGCGGCCAGCCCCTGTAGTCATATAAATTGTGGAAATGCCCTCAATGTTTTTGAGCTTATCAGTGACCATATTGCCAAGACTATCCTGCTCGCGGGGGGAAAGATTGCCTCTGGCGCGCACATAAACAAAAACCTGCTCCGGCTCTGTGGCCAGGAAAAACTCGGAACGGTGCGGCGTGGCACCGAACCACATAAACACACTAACCACCACAAAAAACGCCGTCATGGAAACCATAACGGGGTGTTTGACCAGCCGGGAAACCATTCGGGCATAAAACCCGGTAAAGCCGGGCAGATCTGTGGGGGCACCGGCACCGGCGCTGACATTACCAATACTGGCATCGGCATCGGCGGGGCGTTTGCCAACAAGCGAACCAATGGCTGGCAGAAAAAGCAGTGCCATGGCCAGCGAGGCCAGAAGCACCAAAATCAGGGTTTTGGGTAAAAAGCTCATATATTTGCCGGCAATACTGTCCCAAAAAAGAAACGGCACAAAAGCGGCCAGCGTGGTTGCGGTGGAAGAAACCACCGGCCAGAACATGCGCTGCCCCGCCAATTTATAGGCTTCCACACGGTCCAGCCCTTCGGCCATTTTGCGGTCGGCATATTCAACAATAACAATCGCCCCATCGACCAGCATCCCAACCGATAGCACCATGCCAAAGAGCACCATGAAATTGATGCTCATGCCAGCCAGACCAATCAAAAAGAAGGCTAAAAAGAAGCTGCCGGGAATGGCAAAGCCGACCAGTAACCCCGAACGCAAGCCCAAAGCCGCCACCACCAATATCATCACCAGCAAAATGGCGGTGGTCACAGAGGCAATTAGCTGGTTCATGGAATCGCGGATTTGCCGGGACTGGTCGAGACTAAAAGCCACATGCACACTTTGGGGCCAGTCCTTGCTCATGGCCATGGCAACTTCGCGAGCGCGCTCGGTGGTTTCAATCAAATTGGTGCCCAGTCTTTTTACCACTTGCAAGGCAATGGCCGGCTGGCCATTAAAGCGGGCAAAACTATCGGCATTTTTGAAGGTGCGCTTTATGGTGGAAACATCGCGTAATAAGATCAGCCGGTCGCCATTGGCGCGGATAGGCAGGTTCAGAAGGTCCGTGGCGTTTTCAATCAAGCCTGGCACCTTGATCTGAAACCGTCCGGTTCCGGTATCCAGATTACCAGCGGTAATCAGGGTGTTATTGCCCGAAACAGCGGCCAGAATTTCCTCATAGGTGATATTGTAGCCCTCAAGCCGTGCCGGATCGATCTCAATCTCCAATACCTCTTCGCGGGCACCTGAAAGATTGGCATTGAGCACGGTGGGCAGGGTTTCCAGTTCACGCTCAAGGTCTTTGGCAAGGGCGTAAAGCGTGCGTTCCGGGGCATCACCATAAAGTGTAATGGCCAGCACCGGTTGCAGGCTCTGGTTAAACTCCTGCACCGTCCATTCGTCTACTTCGGCGGGAAAACGCCGCCGCGCATTGTCCACCTTGTCGCGCACATCAATCAGCGCCTGATCCTGATCGAAATTCACTTCGAACTCGATCACGCAATTGCCAATGCCGACAAGGGCGGTGCAGTTCAGCTCTTTTACCCCTTCAAGGGCGCGCAGTTCGGTCTCCAGCGGGCGGACCACCAGCCTTTCGGTATCCTCTGGTGATGCCCCTTCCAGCGGCACACCGACAAAGATAAACGGCACCGGTATATCCGGATCCGATTCTTTTGGCAGATTGACATAAGACAGAACCCCGGCCAGCAAACCGGTAAACAAAATCAGCAATGAAGTGCGCCAGCGATCAATCGCAGCGGCGACAATGCGGTTCATGGTGCCAGCACCCATTTAACCGTGCTGCCGGTGCGGACAAAATCCTGTCCCTCAACAATCAGTTTTATCTGCTCCGGCAGACCTGTGACCCAAACCCCGTCACCTTCATCTTCGACCAGGTTTACGGGATAGAAGCGCACCTTACTGTCATGATCAACCACGCGCACACCAAGTTTTCCACTGTCATTCAATACCATAGTGTCAGAGGGGATGTGATGGGCGGCCACCGGCGGGCCCTCCAGACGCAAATCCGCAGTGACACCGGCACGTAGATCGCCATCGGCATTACCGGTTTGCAACTCTATGCGAAAAGTGCGGGTTTGCGGATCGGCAATCGGGTCAATATAACGAATCACCCCATCCAGTTTTTCACTCGAAGCGAGGGTAGCCTTGCCAGCCATGCCAACGTGGATTTTGGGCACATCCTGCTCTGACACATTGGCGGAAATAATCAGCGGGTCCAGCTCTGCCACCACACCACAGCTTTGCCCAGGGGTGAGGTAATCGCCAACTTCCGCATCACGGCGCTCGAACACGCCATCAAACGGAGCGCGGATATTGATATTGGAAAGCTCAACCTCTGCCTGCCGCACCGCCGCCAGCGCCGCATCATAGGCGGCCTTTGCCGAGGCGGTCTGGTTGGCCGAACGGTGGCCTTTTTGTTCCAGCACTTTGGCGGCTTCCCATTCCAGCTTGCGGGCCTGACGATTGGCTGTGGCCTGGTCCAGTTTGGCTTTGCGCGCCTGCACAGAAAGGCGGCATAAAATATCACCCCTGCGCACCTTGCTGCCCTCAATGATAGAGGCCCTGGCCACCGCCCCGGCGGTTTCTGCGCGAACGCTAACCTGACGCGCCGCTTCACTGCGCCCACGCAAGGTGAGCACGCCCGGACGTTCAGCCGCCAGTATTGTTTGCACAACCACACGAAAAACCTGTTCTTTTTCAGGGCTGATCTGTGCGTTCTGCTGCTCTGGCGCATTGCCTCCAAAAACTGCATGCAAGGCAAAATACAAAATAGCAATGGCGGCAATGATGCCTGCCGCAATATGAGATTTCTTCATGATCTGTTCTTTTTCTCTGAACCTTTCGAATACGGTGTTGTATTGCCCTGGACAAGGTAATTCGTGAACGGATTACACCTTTTTGTTATATTGTGTGGTTTTAGTCGCTTTGCTTTGGGGAATCTGTATATTTCATACCCATCAGTTTTGAGAAGTAAATCATACACTTTTGGAGGGGCCTCATTGCGCATGTCCACGAATACAAAATCTAAAATGGTGATTGCCAGGTGGGATGAGCTCAAAGACCGGCAACCGCAATATGCGCTTGTGGCCAATGTCGATCTGGTGGTGATCCGTTTTGGCGACAAGGTCAGTGTGCTTTATGGGCGCTGTCTGCATCGCGGCGCGCTGATGGCCGATGGTTTTGTTGATGAAGATGACAATCTGATCTGTGGTGTGCATAACTGGGATTACAAAATTGATACCGGCGTCAGTGCCTATGCCAATAAGGAAGTATTGCATAAATTCACCGCCTGGGTTGAGGATGGCAAGGTCTGGGTAGACGAGGCCCAAATTGCCGCCTGGCAGGATGAACACCCGCAGCCCTTTGATCGTGATGCCTATCTGGGGCTTTACGCCGACACCTCGCACGGCACCGAAGAAGAACCCTATAATGCACAAATTCTGTCTTATGCCCGCGATGGCTTGAGCAAAACCGGCCATCATGGCGTGGTCGGGGCGATGGGGGTCCCGCGCCCTGAATTGCCTCTGTGGGAGGATATTCAAATCCTTACCGCGCAACTGGCGGCCTTGCCTTTACTGGATGATGAAGCCGTAGGCACAAAAATTGTCATTGGCCCCGGTGCCAAAAAACCGCTGAAACTGGATATTCCGCTGCTTGTCTCGGATATGAGTTTTGGCGCACTTTCGGCTTCGGCAAAGACTGCTTTGGCAAAAGGCGCTGAAATGGCAGGCACCGGCATTTGTTCGGGCGAGGGCGGCATGCTGGAGGAAGAACGGGCGCAAAACAGCCGTTATTTTTATGAACTGGCCTCGGCGCGTTTTGGTTTTAGCTGGGATAAGCTGGCCAAGGTGCAGGCCTTTCATTTTAAGGGCGGGCAGGGGGCCAAAACCGGCACTGGAGGGCATTTGCCAGGGCGAAAGGTCACGGAAAAAATTGCGCAGGTGCGTGGCCTGAAACCCGGTGAAGGTGCCATTTCGCCTTCACGCTTTCCGGACTGGGAAAGCATAGAGCCAATACGTGGCTTTGCCGAAGAAGTCAGGGAACGCACGGGCGGTATTCCGATCGGCTATAAACTCTCTGCCCAGCATATTGAAGCCGATATTGATGCGGCGCTGGATATTGGTGTGGACTATATTATTCTTGATGGGCGGGGCGGCGGCACCGGCGCCGCGCCATTGATTTTTCGCAATAATATATCGGTGCCGACCATACCGGCATTGGCCCGTGCGCGTCGGCATCTGGATGCCTGCAGGGCGGATCAGGTAACGCTGGTCATTACTGGCGGCCTGCGCACTCCGGATGATTTCACCAAGGCGCTGGCGCTGGGCGCGGACGCCATAGCCGTATCCAATGCGGCAATGCAGGCCATTGGATGTATTGCCATGCGAGCGTGCGATACGAATAATTGCCCGGTAGGCATTGCCACGCAAAAACCGGGGCTGGAATCGCGTTTGATTGTTGAAAAATCCGCCCGCCAACTGGCCAATTATTTTGCGGCTTCTGTGGAGTTGATGCAGGTATTGGCGCGGGCTTGCGGGCATCATCATTTACGTGAATTTTGCCCAGAGGATCTGACCACATGGAAGCGTGAAATGGCGGACCTTTCCGGCATTGCCTATGCGGGCCTGCAAAAATGAGTATCGCGCTGGCTACAGCGCTGGCCAGTGCGCTTGGGTTTTATCTGGTGCTGGGCGGTCTTTATGGCCTGTTTTTTATCAGCTTTGGTGCCGCGCGCATGGTGCCGGCGGCGCGTGGATCCGGCATTGGTTTTCGTCTGATGATCCTGCCGGGTGCCGTGCTGCTCTGGCCGGTGCTTCTGGGGCGGATGATCCGGGGCTATCCCGCGCCGGGGCCGGGGCGCACCTTGCGGCGTATCCATGTCCGCTATTGGGTGTTTCTGGTGCCAATGGTGGCGCTGGGCATCATGTTTACCCTGATGTTACGACCTGTCGATCCGGTCAATGAAACGCTTCCCAAAGGCGTGATCCTTGAGGAGAGTGCCTCATGAGTCATACCTATCAGGCGGTGCAGTGGAACCCGTTCAAATGGCGTTATGATCTGGTGGTGCTGGCTGCAATCGCGCTGTTCATTGCCGCCTTTGTGGTACTGACCATGGCGTCACGTCCGCCGGGACACAGCCTGACTTTGATCCAGATATTGATCCGCGCTTTTGGGGCATCGGCATTTTTGCTGCTTAATGTCATTCTGGCCATCGGGCCTTTGGCACGTCTCAGCCCGCGTTTTACGCCGCTGCTTTATAACCGGCGGCATATGGGGGTGCTGTGCTTTTTGCTGGCGCTGGTGCATGGGGGGCTTTCGCTTTTCTGGTATCAGGGGTTTGCTGATCTAAATCCGGTTGTCGCGCTTTTTGCTTCCAATGCAAACTATACCTCTATTGGTGGTTTTCCCTTTGAAAGTCTGGGTCTTTTGGCACTGATCCTGCTGGGGATACTGGCGGTCAGCAGCCATGATTATTGGCAGGCCGCGCTTGGGGCGACCTTCTGGAAGCGCCTACATATGGGCATTTATATTGCTTATGGCCTGTTGGTCATGCACATCATGCTGGGCATTGTGCAGGGCGAAAAGGATGTGATTTACCCGGCAGTGGTCATTGGTGCCTTTTGTGTGCTTGCCGTTTTACACGGCGCATCAGTAATTGTCGGGCGACTTAAAGATAAACAGGCAAGCGCTTCGCTGGATGGCTGGATCAATATTGGCACACCGGGCAAAATCCGTGAAAATCAGGCTAAAATCATCAAGACCAAAACCGGGGACCGCATTGCCGTCTTTCGCTATGATGGCAAGGTCAGTGCGGTCAGCAATGTTTGTGCGCACCAGAACGGACCGCTGGGCGAGGGCCGTATTATTGATGGCTGCATCACCTGTCCCTGGCATGGCTGGCAATATCGGCCGCAGGATGGCCGCTCGCCCGCGCCTTTTAATGAGAAGATTGCCACCTATAGGGTGCAGATCGATGGCGGCATGGTTTATGTGCACCCCGATGCCCTGCCGCCCGGCACCGCCACGCCGCCCGCCATCATTAAAGAGGATCGCGCATGAGCCGGAACCATAAATTTTTTGTTGGGTATGATGACAAGCTGCCAAAAGCAGATCGTAGAGCCATGATTTTAACCGGCGGGGCGAGCCTTTTGGGCGCGGCTCTTATTGGGGCCAAGCTGGCGGTTCATCAAGGCGATCAGGGCAGTGGCAATTGGGATCAGGGCAAGGTTTTTGATCTGACAGGCAGAGTAGAGCTGTCGCCCTATCCGGTCTTGCGCACAGCGGCCATTGACGGACATATGCGCAGCGTGTCGCTGGTTTGTTCAAACAAATGTGGTGTGGATGCGCAACTCACGCCTTATGAGGGCAAGTCTGTTTGGGTGCGCGGATCGCTTATCAAACGCGGGCGCCACCGTCTGTTGGCGGTGGTCAGCAATGCGGACTGGATAGGCGCGGCGCAAAACCCGGTGTCTCTGGCCCCGATAGCCGAGGAATATCTGGGCCGCGCGGCCCTGAATGGTGAAATACTGGATGCCAAATGCTGGACCGGTGCCATGCGCCCTGGCGAGGGAAAAACCCATAAGGCCTGCGCCTCGCTGTGCATCCGCATGGGCGGCACACCCTGGTTTGTGGCCAAAGACAAAACCGGTAAACGCGCCGTGTTCGTGCTCACCGGACCTGGGGGCGAAGCCATACGCCAGGAGGTGCTAACACTGGTGGGTGAGCCGGTGCGCGCCAGTGGCCGCCTGATCCGCCGCGATGATCTGGTGCAATTGCGCGTTGACCCGGCGAGCCTTCACGCGGTTTAGAGGCAAGCCTTCAATCCTGCCCCTGGTTAAATTTCTTCGCGATATTGTGCATCAATCAGTGCCACCCATTTTGAAAAACTATCAGTAAGCGCTTTATGCTCAGCTTCCAGCGTGGCTTTGGAGGCTTCCCATTCCGATTGACCAACCGCACTGGCGCGGGTGGCCAGATCAGCTTGTTCTTTTTGTAATTGTTTCAACCTTGCTGCCGGGCCATCGCTGGGCACTTCGCCATGGGCGTGTTCATACTCACGCAATTTGGCGTCCAGTTTTTTGCCAAAAGCCTCAAGATCGCGACGCAAATCATTCATAATACTCTTCCTTGATTTTATTTTCTGCCTTTATGATTTAATGGTGCCGCCATCGCTAACCTGCAAGCATGAAACGTGAGGGTGCGGCAAAATGGCACCACCTCTTGTGTCATTTGCTTTCATGGCCAGATTTCAACTGAAAACAAATTTTGGAGGAAATTATGAACGATTCAACGACAAATTTTGATATGGGCAAGGACTTTCGTCGCTTCGCCCTGATTGCCGGCATCGTGTTGATCCTGCTGGGCGTTGCGGCGGTGGCTTTGCCGCAAATCGCCAGTCTGATCACCGCTGCCTTTGCCGGCTGGCTGATTTTATTAGCCGGTTTTGTTGTGACGTATCTGACCTGGCAGGGGTTTGGCGGCGCGGGTGCCTTGCGTTGGCTCAAGCCATTTGTGCTGATCGCCACCGGGCTGCTTATTCTGGTCAATCCCATGGCCGGGGCGGCGGCGCTTGGCCTGATGCTGGCGATTTATTTTATGTTTGATGGTTTTGCCAATGCGGGCATGGCCTTTGAAATGCGCCCCATGCGCGGCTGGGGATGGATGCTGTTTAATGCGCTTTTATCTTTTGTGCTATCGCTTTTCATCCTTGCCGGATGGCCGGGCACCAGCTTCTGGATTGTTGGCGTTTATGTGGGCATAAGCCTGTTTTTTGACGGTCTGGCCTTACTCGCCATTCGCCGCTTTGTGTAAAGATTAATCGCCCGCCAGCTCATCCAGTTCAAGCCAGCGCAGTTCCATTTCTTCGATTTTATCAGAAGATTCGATAAGGGCTTTGCTGGCTTGATCAAAGCGTTTGCGGTCACTGGTAAAAAGTTCGGGGTCCGCCAGGATCGCGTTGATCGTCTCAATGCGTTGCTCCAGGGCCTTAATCTCAAGGGGAAGGGTTTTTAAGGCGTGTTGGTCCTTGAAGGTGAGCTTCACCTTGCCCGGTTTTCTGCCCGTGGCTTGTGGGCTTGAT
>JAJFFP010000079.1 GCA_021776595.1 Robiginitomaculum sp.
GCACCATTATAGCTTGCTTTGCGTGGGCGGGGATAAGTGTGCTCATGTAGCCGATAGGCGATAGCACCAAAAAATATGTAACCACCAACAAACACAGGGTTATTAAGGGTCAATAAGCCTGATTTAAGGGTCCATAAAAGGGTGTTATGGGTCAATTAAGGGGTATTTGAGGGACAGCGTGAGGGTCATTAAGGGGTAGTGAGTGTCCCTTGATGTGACCATTGAGCGTCTATGCACGGGATAAGCTCTTTTGTGTCATCCCGGACCTGATCCGGGATCCAAAGTGAATATCCATATGCCCTATAGACCCCGGACTAAATCCGGGGTGACATGAATGTGTATTTGGGTGGGGGATTACCAAACCTTGTCCTACACCGGCGGTAATGAGGTATATTTATCACTTCCCAAGCTACCATTGCCGGGCCTGTTCTAACAATCCAGAGCGGCATCGAAGAAGAACTGGATATCCAGAACTGGCCTGAGCATGAAATGCCTTTCACCATTGCGATACCCGTCATTCCGACGAAAGTCGGAATCCAGTTGTGAGTCAGAGCTGGATACCGTTTTCCAACGGTATGACGCCGTATTTCTGACGATAGCTTCTTGACACCCGCATCGCCCACGGCTGGCCATGGGTCTGAAATTATTGTTTGACAGTAAGTAATTTTTGTTGTATGGTATAAATAGAAGGTCGGGGACCTGGGCAGGATTTATATTCCTGCCTTTTTTGTGTCTGAAAACACCTCCTCAACTTCACAGAATTGGGAAGTTTCCCGATACCCGGCCCGCTTTTGGCGGGCTTTTTTATGGAGCACACATGGAAAATTTTCCGTGGTGCTTGTTCATTTCGCTATTTTGGAAGCTATTTCGTAGCCTGCGCAAACGCCAAGGTGCGTCTGGTCATACCATGACCAAACAGACGTCATTCAAACGCTTGCGTCTTGGCTCTTTTGAAAAACTGCATATCGAAGTGAACGATTACACGCCAAGCGACAAAGACTAAAAGTCGCTGGCCGATCCGTCTTCTCAAATAAAACCACTTTGCTGTGGGGGGAAGGTGTGCCTTGCACCAACCCTTACAAATCAAACAACAGGCGTTCGGGGTCTTCCAGGCATTCTTTTACCCGCACCAAAAAGGTCACGGCGCCTTTGCCGTCTACCACACGGTGATCATAGGAGAGCGCCAGATACATCATCGGACGGATTTTTACCTCGCCATTAATCGCCATGGGGCGTTCCTTGATGGCGTGCATGCCCAAAATGCCTGATTGCGGGGCGTTCAGGATAGGTGTGGACATGAGCGAGCCATAAACCCCGCCATTGGTGATGGTGAAGGTGGCGCCCTGCATGTCTTGAAGCGCGATCTTTCCATCGCGGGCCTTTTTGCCCATGCTGGCAATGCCAAGCTCGATCTGGTCCATGGTCAGCACATCACAATCACGTATCACCGGCACCACAAGACCCTTGTCGGTGCCAACGGCCACGCCAATATCATAATGGTTTTTATAAATAATATCTGTGCCATCGATCTGCGCATTCACTTCGGGCACGTCTTTTAACGCGGTGACGCAGGCTTTGACGAAAAACGACATGAAGCCCAGTTTAATGCCATGTTTTTTGGCAAAAAGGTCTTTGTATTTGGCGCGGCTGGCCATAATCGCACTCATGTCCACTTCATTAAACGTGGTCAGCATGGCTGCCGAGTTCTGGGCCTCTTTCAGGCGTTTGGCGATGGTCTGGCGCAGACGCGACATGCGCACCCGTTCTTCGCGTGGCCCGGTTTCGCGCGGTGCCTCTGGCGCACTTGTAACAGGTGCCGGCGCAGAAGCGGCCGCCAAGGCATCGCCTTTGGTGATCCGCCCACCTTTGCCGGTGCCTGTAACGGCAGTCGGGTCAATGCCTTTTTCGGCCATGACACGCGCCGCCGATGGCATGGCCTTTGGGGCACCAGAAGCTGTTGAAGTCGCCGGAGCTGCTGTGGCCCTTGTGTCCGGGGCGCTGGCACTTGCCGCACCGCCCTGTGATACGCGTGCTATGACAGAGCCAACCGCCACGGTGTCGCCTTCACTGACCAGATGTTCAACCATGACGCCATCTACCGGCGAGGGCACTTCGATGGCCACCTTGTCGGTTTCCACTTCAACCAGCGGCGCATCTTTTGCCACCGCTTCACCAACGCCAACCATCCAGGTGGCAATCACACCTTCGCCAACGCTTTCGCCCATTTGCGGAATGGCGATGTCCACGATTTTCCCCGTCTTTTTGGCAGCGGCGGCCTTGGGTGCTGCCGCCGTTACTTTGGCCGGTGTCGCACCAGCGCTTTTACCTTCATCCAGAATGGCCAGAAGCGCGCCAATGCCCACCTCCTCGCCTTCCTTGGCGGCGATTTTGCGCATCACCCCGTCTTCGGGGGCGCTTACCTCCAAAGAGACCTTATCGGTTTCCAGTTCCACCAGAAGCTGGTCTTTTTTGACCGCCTCGCCCTCGGTCACTTTCCAGTCGGCGACAATGGCTTCGGTAACGGATTCGCCAAGTGCAGGAACAATAATATCAGTCATGATTTTTTCTCGATTGTGAGGGCTTCATCCAAAAAGGCATTCAGTTCGGCCTGATGCTGGGCCATGGTGCCGGCCGCCGTTGAGGCCGACGCCGAACGACCCGCATAACGGGGGCGGCTTATCCGGGCTTCGATCTTATTCAGCACCCATTCCAGATTTGGCTCCATGAAGAACCAGGCCCCCATGTTTTTAGGTTCTTCCTGACACCAGACCACATCAGCGGTTTTGAAGCGGCCAAGTTCGGTCATCAGAGATTTCGCCGGAAACGGGTAAAGCTGTTCTACGCGCAGCAGGTAAATCTCATCGGCACCGCGTTTTTCGCGTTCCTCGAACAGGTCATAATAGACTTTGCCAGAGCACAGCACCACGCGCTTGATGTCCTTGTCTTTGCGCAAAGTCAGAGCGGCGCGCCGGGACTTGATCTGGGCATCATCCCACAGCAAGCGGTGAAAGGATGAGCGCGCGCCCATATCGGCAAGATCAGAGACGCAGCGTTTGTGACGCAGCAGGGATTTTGGCGTCATCAGTATGAGCGGTTTTCTGAACTCGCGGTGGATCTGGCGGCGCAGAATATGAAAGTAATTGGCTGGTGTGGTGCAATTGGCGACCTGCATATTATCCTGAGCGCACATTTGCAAATATCGCTCCAGCCGCGCCGAAGAATGCTCCGGCCCTTGTCCTTCATAGCCATGAGGCAATAACATGACGAGGCCCGACATACGCAGCCATTTGCGCTCGCCCGCTGAAATAAACTGATCCACTACCATTTGCGCGCCATTGGCAAAGTCGCCAAATTGCGCTTCCCACATGGTCAGGGTATTGGGCACGGTCAGCGAGTAGCCATATTCAAAGCCCAGAACCGCTTCTTCGGAAAGAAGCGAATCGATCACCTCAAACGATCCCTGATTTTTCGAAACATGGTGCAAGAAGGTATAGCGTTCTTCGGTATTTTGATCGATGGCGCGGCTGTGGCGCTGGCTGAATGTGCCACGGCCACTGTCCTGACCGGAAAGTCGCACCGGAAAGCCTTCATCCAGCAAGGTGGCAAAGGCCAGCATTTCCGCACTGGCCCAATCCAGCCCCTTGCCACTTTCTATGGCCTTGCGCCGTGCACCGATCACCCTTTGCAGGGTTTTGTGGACCGCAAAGTTTTCCGGGAAGCTTGTTACGCGGCGGCCCAGGTCTTTTAAGCGCTTTATTGAAACCCCGGTGCGGCCACGGCGGTCCTCGCCATCGGGGGCAACCCCCAGACCGGACCAGTGACCATCCAGCCAGTCGGCTTTGTTTGGCTCATGGGTTTTACCGCGTTCAAATTCGTCTTCAAGAAAGGCTTCAAATTCAGTAATTAAGTCAGTGACTTCGTTTGCTGTTATCACGCCCTCGGTAATCAGGCGTTTTTCATAAAGCGCGCGGGTGGTCGGGTGGCTCTTGATATGGCGATACATGATCGGTTGGGTAAAGGAGGGATCGTCGCCTTCATTATGGCCATATCGGCGATAACAGAACATGTCGATCACCACATCATGACCAAATTTCTGTCGATATTCTGTGGCAATTTTTGCGGCATACACCACCGCTTCCGGATCATCGCCATTTACGTGAAACACTGGCGGCTGCACCATCAGGGCAATGTCTGTGGGGTAGGGCGATGAGCGCGAAAAATGCGGTGCGGTGGTAAAGCCGATCTGGTTATTGACCACGATATGGATGGTGCCACCTGTGCCATGGCCAACCAGGTCGGACATGGCAAAACATTCTGCGACAATACCCTGACCGGCAAAAGCGGCATCGCCATGCAGCAAGAGCGGCACCACATGGCTGCGGTCCGTATGTCCATCATCCGGGGCGGTTGGTTCCTGTTTGGCGCGGGCCTTGCCCAGCACCACCGGGTTTACCGCCTCAAGGTGTGAGGGATTGGCGGTCAGCGACAAATGCACCGAATTGCCATCAAACGCACGATCCGATGATGCGCCCAGATGATATTTTACATCACCGGAGGCATAATCGTCCGCGCCCCAGCTATGGCCGCCGGCAAACTCGTTAAACACCTGATGATAGGGTTTGCCCATCACCGCCGTCAGCACGTTCAAACGCCCCCGGTGCGGCATGCCCAATACAATCTCATTGACCCCCAGGGCGCCGCCGCGCTTGATAATTTGCTCCATCGCCGGGACCAGTGATTCACCACCATCCAGCCCAAAGCGTTTGGTGCCGGGATAGCGTTTGTGCAGAAACTTCTCAAAACTCTCGGTTTCAATAAGTTTACGTAAAATCGCCTTGCGGCCTTCCGGCGTGAAGTTGATTTCCTTGTCTTTGCCTTCAATGCGCTGTTGCACCCAGGATTTTTGTTCCGGGTTGGAAATGTGCATAAATTCAATGGCAAAGGTGCCGCAATAGGTGCGCTTCAAGATGTCCAGCATCTGGGCCGGGCTGGCAGTTTGCATCCCCATCACGTCGTCAATAAATATCTGCCGGTCCATATCAGCTTCGCCAAAGCCGTATGTCGCTGGGTCCAACTCTGGCCAGGGGCCGCGCTTTTCAATGCCAAGTGGATCAAGATCAGCGGCCAGATGCCCGCGTATCCGATAGGCACGGATCATCATCAGCGCCCGGATACTGTCCTTGGTCGCGGCGCGGATGTCGTCTTCACTGGCCGTGGGGCGGGCTTTGCTGATTTTTTCCTTCAGATCGACCTCATCGGGCCAGTCCGAGGTCAATGCCGAGGTCAGCTCACCATTGGCTTTTTCCGGCCAGTCCTGGCGTTTCCACGAAGGTTCAGGCGGCGCGGTATCGTTCTGCGCCGCGAAATAAGTCTGCCAGTCTGCTGGCACGCTGGAAGGGTCGATGGCATAGCGTGCCTGCATCATTTCCAGATAGGCGGCATTGGTGCCGTTAAGAAAATCGGGATCGGCCATGGCGGATTACCTTTTCTAGCCTTTAAGCACCTCAACCAGTGTGGAGCCCAGTGCCGCCGGCGATGGCGAAACGGTAACACCTGCGGATATAAGGGCCTCAATCTTGTCCTCAGCGCCGCCCTTGCCGCCAGAAACAATCGCGCCCGCATGGCCCATCGTTCGCCCCGGCGGAGCCGTGCGCCCGGCGATAAAGCCAACCACCGGTTTTTTGATCTTGGAATGTTTCAAAAAGTCTGCGGCATCTTCTTCTGCGGAGCCACCGATTTCGCCAATCATAACGATAGATTCGGTTTCCGGATCGCCCAGGAACATTTCCAGACAATCGATGAAATTGGTGCCATTCACCGGGTCACCGCCAATGCCAATGCAGGTGCTCTGACCGAGGCCTACGGCGGTGGTTTGGCCCACGGCTTCATAGGTTAAAGTGCCGGAACGTGAAACCACGCCGACCGAGCCACGCATATGAATATGGCCAGGCATAATGCCGATTTTGCATTCGCCAGGTGTGATGACGCCGGGGCAGTTTGGCCCCACAAGCCGCGTTTTGGAACCGCACAAAGCCCGTTTCACCTTGACCATGTCCTGCACCGGTATGCCTTCGGTAATGCACACTACCAGCTCAATTTCTGCGGCAATGGCCTCGGCAATCGCATCAGCGGCAAAGGGCGGCGGCACATAGATTACACTGGCGGTGGCCCC
>JAJFFP010000080.1 GCA_021776595.1 Robiginitomaculum sp.
GCGAGGCCAAAATCATCCGTGCCAGCGACATCAATAACAAGTCTGTGGCGGTGCTGCCCTTTGAAAATCGCAGTAAAAACGAGGATGACGCTTATTTTGCTGACGGGGTGCAGGATGGTCTGTTGACCCGGCTTGCCAAAATATCGGCGCTGGACGTGATCTCGCGAACCTCGGTGATGGGCTATCGCGATACCAGCAAAAAAATCCCTGAAATTGCCAAAGAACTGGGGGTTGCGGTTATACTGGAAGGGGCCGTGCAGCGCGCTGGCAAGCGGGTGCGGATCACCGTGCAGCTAATAGACGGAGCGACCGACAAACATTTATGGGCGCAGGATTATGATCGCGAGCTAACCACAGATAATCTTTTTGAAATTCAGGCAAATATCACCCGCACCATTGCCACTGCTCTGGAAGCAGTGCTGAGCGGGGCCGATGAAACGGTGTTGGAGGATGCGCCGATCACGCAAAGTCTGGCCGCCTATGATGCCTATGTGCGCGCCCGGCTGTTGGCTATCGGGTCGGATAGCGTAGAGGCTGTCAATGCTGCCATCAAAGAGTATGATGCGGCGATAAAAATCGATCCGGGTTTTGCCGCCGCCTATGCTGGTAAAGTGATTGCCCAGTTGTCTGTCTACTGGCTTTTTACCCACAATCCTGATCTGGTATTACAGGCTAGGCAGGCACTGCAACGCGCCCGGATACTGGCCCCGGATGCGCCAGAAACCTTGATTGCGGAAGGCTATTACCAGTATTATGGCTTGCAAGATTTTAACCGGGCCAATGCCATTTTTGATCGGGCGCTTGTTGTTGCGCCCGGTAATGCAGAAGCCTGGGAGGGCAAAGGTTTTGTGGCCCGGCGCCTGGGCCGCTTTGAGGCGGCAATAGCGGCACTAAAGCGCGCCCAACGGCTCGATCCGAAAAAGGCACAGATCAGTAACGAGTTGGCTCAAACCTATGCATACCTTGGCCGGTTTGAAGAGGGTCACCAAATGATGGCTTTTGCTCAAGGCATCAATCCCCGATCATTCTGGCTGGTAACAACAAATGCAAAAAACTGGAGCCGGGAGGGCAAGACGGACAAGGCCTGGCAGGCCATCACTATGCCGATCGATAAACTGGATCCGGCATATTTTTACTGGCGTGCCTATCATGCGATCAATACCCGCATGGCGACCCGCATTAATGATGCCTTTGATAACTGGCCAAAAGCATATCGCCAGCCGGCATCATTGCCTGAGCTTTTTACCCTCGCAAAAGCGCGGGCGCTCCTGATGTTGGGCCGTGATGAGCAAGCACAAAAACTGTTGGGTGAGGTCAAGGCCCGCCTTGATGCCATGGCCGATCCCTATCCCGCTGGCTGGGCGGCCAATTCCCTTTATTACCCGGTGGAGCTTCCCGGCCTGATGAGCGATCTGGCGGGCGTGCAGGCGGCGGTTCTGGATTTTGAAACCAACACTACAACCGATGCCTGGGCCGAGAATGAGTATTTTCTGGATATTGCCCGCGCCTTTGCCAATGCCGGGGATGGTGCCTCTGCATTTGACTATATGGAGAAAATGGCCAAACGATACGGCCCGGCGGCTTATTTGCAAATCTCCATCTTGCCTGCGTTTGATCGTTTACGCGACCAGCCACGTTATCAGGCATTAAAAACAAATTATGAAATATGGGTGGAAAGCAATTCTCATGAATAATCTTCTCACCGAACTGCGCCGGCGCAATATCTTTCGCGTGGCCGGGGTGTATGCGGTGGTCGGCTGGATATTGATGCAGGTCGCCGGGGCGCTGGAAACCTCGCTGCATTTGCCGGACTGGTTCGACAGCGCCATAACGGCAACTTTGCTTATCGGTTTTCCGATCGCCCTGCTTCTGGCCTGGGCGTTTGAGATGACCCCCGAAGGGATGAAGCGCACTGAAACGGTGGCTGATGGGGCTAGCGTTACCGCCAAAACCGGGCGTGGGCTGGATTATGTCATCATCGGCGGGCTGGTGCTGGTGGGGGTTTTGGTGGTCTGGCAGGGGGCGCGACCCGTGCCCTTCGAGGCCGCGAAAAACGCGGCACCTCAGGGTAAGGTTACATCCAACAACACTGGTCCTCATCCTGAGGGATTTTCACAGAAAATTGTCTCGAAGGATGAAGGATCAGAGGGGCCAGCCTCGAAGGATGCCATTATAAACCCCGCCTCCATAGCGGTGCTGCCCTTCGCTGATCTGTCACCAAACAAGGATCAGGAATATTTTTCCGATGGAATGGCCGAGGAAATCCTCAACGTGCTGGTGCGGGTGGACAATCTAAAAGTGGCCTCGCGCACATCCAGTTTTCAGTTCAAGGGCCGGGAGATTGGTCTCCCTCAGATTGCGAAAACATTGAAGGTGCGCAATGTGCTGGAGGGCTCGGTCAGAAAATCCGGCAATACCTTGCGTATCACTGCACAGCTTATTGATGCGACTGATGACCGGCATTTGTGGTCGCAGACGTTTGATCGCCCATTGACAACGGGAAATATTTTTCAAATTCAGGACGAAATTGCCCAAGCCATTGTTGCGGCATTGGGCGAGAATGTTGCTGCGCTTAAAACCGCCAAGGTAGTGGTGCCGGTGCCGACCAATAACCTGTCTGCATATGAGTTGTTTCTAAAAGCCCGTCCCTTGTATCAGGCCCGCACTGATCTTGATAAAGTCGATGCATTGCTGGCCCGTGCCGTGGCGCAAGA
>JAJFFP010000009.1 GCA_021776595.1 Robiginitomaculum sp.
TTGCCAGGTAAATGCGGCGAAAGCCGTGCCCATACATTATCGTTCAATTCTTCTCTTGCCATACATGCTGACCTCCTTCAGCATGTAGCTTGAATCACAATTTAACTGATTTGTGAATCCTGAATGTCAACAGGACCTAGCGATAGGGCAATCGCCCATACGGCCTGGCACGCGCATTTCTGCAACAAGACACATCGCCATCTCTTATCAGGTCAATAGTTGCAAAATTAAAGGAAGTATGCGGCAAATATGGCACATATTGCCGAAAAGTGCTGAATTTGGTTCGATTCGATGCAGAAATGTATAAAAGTGGGAACTATGCCCTTGCCATAAACGCCCTATTCATATGAAGATTAAGAATCATTAACTTTTGGCAAGGTTTGTCTTGCTCAATAAAAATTGAGGACTCTGATGAATAAGAAGATATTGATGATGGGGGCGTCAGCACTGATGATAAGTGCTATCAGCACCACAGTCGCATATGCGCAAGAAGAAACCGTTACGGAAGAGAGAATTATCGTTACGGGCACCCGCCGAACCGCACGTTCTGCTGCGGATAGTCCTGCACCAGTGGATGTGATCACCGGTGATGAATTTGTCAATCAGGGCGCCACAGATATGACGGATCTGGTCCGTTTGGCGGTGCCATCCTATAATGTGAACCAGCAACCAATTTCCGATGCAGCCACGCTTATTCGCCCGGCGAACCTGCGGGGACTGTCACCGGATGAAACGCTGGTGCTGGTCAATTCAAAACGTCTGCACCGTGCGGCGGTTATCTCCTTTCTTGGTGGCGGCATTTCCGATGGCGCCCAGGGCCCGGATATTTCTACGATCCCGGCTCTGGCAATTAAACGCCTGGAAGTGTTGCGTGATGGTGCCGCCTCACAATATGGTTCTGATGCCATTGCCGGTGTGATGAACTTTATCCTGAAAGATGATGCGGAAGGCGCTACCTTTGAAGGTAAAGTTGGCTCCAATTACGACGGCGGTGGTGACATTTACTCCATTGCCGGTAATGTTGGTCTGCCGCTGGGTGACCGTGGTTTCTTCAATATCACGGGTGAATACAGTGAGCAGGACCCCACAAGCCAGTCCGTGCCACGCGGTGATGTTGTGGCATTGCTTGCTGCCGGTAATGCGGCCGTAGCCAATGCTTTCCAGTTGTTCGATACACCTGCGAACATTGCCCAGCCATGGGGTCAGCCTCGCGTTGATGACGACATCAAGGTTTTCGTCAATACGGCGGTTGAATTCAGCGATAATGGCGAGCTATATGCCTTTGGCAATTATGCACAACGGCGTACAGAAGGCGGCTTCTTCTTCCGCAACCCGACCAATCGAGGTGGCGTGTTTGCCGGGCCAACGGTTGACCCGCTTACGGGCGCGCTGGACCCTAACGGCGTTCCTTCCGTGCTTGTTGGTAACCTGGCCGGTATCGACCCTAATGCCTGCCCGGCGGGTATTCCGCTAACGGCTGGTGGTGGTCTTTTGCCTGATCCAACGGTTCTGGGCCTTGTCACTGCGGATCCGAATTGCTTCTCGTTTGTAGAGATGTTTCCAGGTGGCTTTACGCCACAATTTGGTGGTAATCTGACTGATCGCAGTATTGCGATTGGTGTGCGTGGCGAAATCGCATTTGGCTCTGGTCTCTCATATGACCTGAGTTATAAATACGGCAAGAACGATGCCAATTTCTTCATTTCCAACACCATCAATGCCTCTTTGGGGCCGGACACACCAACATCTTTCCGCCCTGGTGGTTACACACAGGAAGAAGACAATATCAATCTGGATATTGCCTATGGCATCCCGATTGCCGGCTTTGCCTCCGATCTGAATCTGGCGGCTGGTTTTGAATACCGGGTAGAGAGCTTCACAATCCGTGCCGGCGATCCCGCCTCCACAGCACTTGGACCACTTTCTGCGCCTTCACCGGCCTTCCCGAACGGGCAGGGTTTCTCATCCAGTTCCAATGGTTTTGGCGGCTTTATTGCTTCCAGCGCGGGCACGAGCAGACAGTCCAACACGGCTTTCTATCTGGATGCGGAAGCCGATGTAACAGACCGGTTGGTAATGCAGGCTGCGGTTCGCTATGAGAACTTTGATTCTTTTGGTGGTACGACAAACTACAAACTTGGTGGTCTTTACAAACTAACCGACAATTTCACCGTGCGTTCGACCTATAGCACGGGCTTTCATGCCCCGACCGCTGGTCAAGCCAATGTAACCAACGTGTCCACGGTATTTGTGGGTGCCGTTCTAGCGGATCAGGGCACAGTGCCTCTTAGCAGTGTGGCCGGTCAATTCATCGCGGATGATCTTGTAGCGCAAGGCTTTGCCCGCCCGACTCTTGGCCCTGAAAAGTCAGACAGCTTTAGCGGCGGTGTGGCCTTCAAAATCGGGCCAGCCAATATCACCATTGATTATTTTAATATCAAGGTGAAGGACCGGATTGCCCTGTCTTCCAGCTTCAGCTTCCCGGATGCACTGCGCCGGTTTGCTGCTGCAAACAACGTTGCACTTGGGCCGAATGTGATCACTACGTCACAGCTCCTGAATGCGCTGGATGCGGCAGGTACACTGAATGCCGGTGACTTTGCCGGCTCAGAAGACCTCACTTCCTTTGGCTTCTTTAATAATGACTTTGATACCCGCACCGAGGGGCTCGACTTTGTTGTCAATATGCCGATTGATCTGGGCCGTGGTTCCACCACCCTTACCGGCGCTGCCAACTATAACAACACCAAAGTGATCCGGCCGGGTAATATTTCTCCTGGCCGTCTGCGCCAGCTGGAAGATAACCTTCCCGCATGGAGAGGCAATTTGACGCTGAATCATGACGAAGGTGGTTGGGCGGCTCTGGTCCGTGCCAATTATTATGGTGGCTTCTTTGAGGATCATCTGGACTCCAACCTGGCATTCCCCATCAATGCCGGTTCAGAGATTACCTTTGATGCTCAATTGTCCTTGCGCTTTATGGACGAGAAATACTCCATCGCCATTGGTGCAAATAATATCTTCAATAACTTCCCGGACAAAAATCCGTTTGGCAGTGTTGTTGGCGCCAAATATCCTTTGACATCTCCAATGGGTATCAATGGTGGCTTTTACTATCTTCGCCTGACAGCCAAGATGTAAGGCAAGCATAGAGGACGGCAGGTATTTGCCGTTACCTAGAGAGGGGAACCCCGGCTGAAACTGGCCGGGGTTTTTCTTTGGGCATTCTGCATTGTGCAGAACAAACTGGAAACGCCGGAGCGGGTGCGTTACAAGCATGTATGAGTGACACTTCTGGCATGAACGAAGCCCCGCAGGCAGACTTTATTCTTGATGGCCCGGCCGATGCGACCGCCGCCTGGGCACCGCACCGTCCCCTGCGCCCGCAAAAGTCTGAAGGCGGGAAGGCCTTCAAGCTGAACGCCCCGTTCGAGCCAAAGGGTGATCAACCCCAGGCCATTGAAGAACTGGTGGCTGGTCTAAAAAATAAAGAGAATAATCAGGTGCTGATGGGCGTTACGGGATCAGGCAAGACCTTTACCATGGCCAAGGTGATCGAGGCCACCAAACGTCCCGCTTTGATCCTCGCCCACAACAATACCCTGGCGTCGCAGCTCTATGGCGAATTCAATAGTTTCTTCCCCGAAAATGCGGTGGAATATTTTGTATCCTATTACGATTATTACCAGCCCGAAGCCTATGTGCCACGCACCGACACCTATATTGAAAAAGACAGCTCCATCAATGAAGCCATCGACCGTATGCGCCACGCGGCCACCCGCTCCATTCTGGAGCGCGATGATGTGATCATTGTGGCCTCAGTCTCCTGCATTTACGGTATTGGCTCGGTGGAAACCTATACCTCCATGGCCTTTACCATTGAAACCGGGGCGCAGATGGACCAGCGCAGCCTGATGCGCCGTCTGGTGGATTTGCAATACCGGCGCAATGATCAGGCCTTCACCCGTGGCTCATTCAGGGTGCGCGGCGATGTGGTGGAGATTTTCCCCGCCCACTATGAGGACCGCGCCTGGCGGGTGGATTATTTTGGCGACGAGATCGAGAGCATTTGCGAGTTTGATCCGCTGACGGGAAAGAAAACCGGCACGCTGGAGGCAGTAAAGGTCTATGCCAATTCACATTATGTGACCCCGCGCCCGACCATGAAGCAGGCCATAACGCAAATCCGTGAAGAGCTGAAAGTGCAACTCAAATGGCTGTATGATAATGGCAAGCTATTAGAGGCACAGCGTCTGGAACAACGCACCATGTTTGATCTGGAAATGCTGGAGGCTTCTGGCGTCTGCGCCGGGATTGAGAATTACTCTCGGTTTTTGACCGGGCGCAAGCGCGGCGAACCACCGCCCACCATGTTTGAGTATCTACCTGATAATGCCCTGGTTTTTGTAGATGAAAGCCATGTCAGTGTGCCGCAATTGGGGGCCATGTATAAAGGTGACTTTCGGCGTAAATCCACATTGGCCGATTATGGCTTTCGCCTGCCCTCCTGCATGGATAACCGGCCCTTAAAATTTGAGGAATGGGACGCCATGCGCCCGCAATCGGTGTTTGTCTCGGCCACGCCCGGCCCGTGGGAGCTGGGCCAGACCGGCGGCGTTTTTACGGAACAGGTGATCCGCCCCACCGGCCTGATTGATCCGCCGGTCGAGGTGCGCCCGGTATCAAAGGATGGTGCCAACCAGATCGATGATGTGATCGACGAGGTGC
>JAJFFP010000081.1 GCA_021776595.1 Robiginitomaculum sp.
TAAGGGTGGCCACGCCTTGTTTTATTGCGATTAACACTGTCAAAGAGCCGTGTCGGTAGGGTAAAATCCGCGCGCACACCTTTAATATATGTGATTTTGGCAGGGTGGGGATAAGTTCTTAAATTCCCTCATAAACAAGGGTCATTAAGGGGCAACAAGCCTGATTTAAGGGTCCATAAAAGGCTAATAAGGGTAAATTAAGGGGTATTTGAGGGACAGCGTGAGGGTCAGCAAGGGGTAGTGAGTGTCCCTTGATGTGTTCCTTGAGGTCTATGCTCAGGATAACATATTCTGGTGTCACCCCGGACCTGACCCGGGATCCAAAATGAATACCCATAGGCCCTATAGACCCCGGACTAAATCCGGGGTGACACGCATGTGTATTTGGGTGGGGGATTACCTAAACCTTATCCAACAGGCGCGCTTGCAGGGTATATTACCGGCAATTTGCCCACCATGCTTCGAGGTTCGCCTGTGGCTCTCACCTCAACATGAAGTTGCCGAGGTAATACAGTATCCACATCCCCGGATTTAAGCCGGGAATTCTGCAAAATATAGTCACCGGATAATTATTTGGGCAGACCCGTGCACACTAAATCAGACTCATCAGCGGGTTAGCTTCTTTTGGGTTGGGCCTAACCTGCGCAACAGGAAAGTTTGTTGACATCCTTGCCAAAAACTTGCGCCGCCAGTTTTAGGCCTTCCACGGTGGTCAAATAGGGAAATATGGTTTCTCCTAGTTCCTTGGCAGTCATGCCATACTGAATCGCCAGAACGGCGGTTTGAATGCTATCTGCGCCTTCCGGTGCCATAATATACACGCCCAGTAGTTTGTCAGTTTCCTCGTCGGCTACAAGTTTCATCAATCCGCGCGTATCACGGGCGGCCAGCGCGCGTGGCACATTATCCAACCCTATAATTGAAGTCTTGACCGCGTAGCCTTGCTTTTTTGCATCTTGCTCGGTCAGGCCAACCGAGGCGACTTGCGGGTCAGTAAACACGATGGCGGGCATGGTGCGGTTGTCGTAAATTTCGTCATTACTGCCCATTGCATTTCTCGCCGCCAGTTTTGCCCCGTAAGCGGCCATATAGACGAACATGTCCTTGCCGGTAACATCGCCAGCGGCATAAACAGCCGGATTGGTAGAGCGCATGCGATCATCAATTTTAATACCACCATTTTGCAAAAGCTCAACACCGTTGTCCTCAAGGGCCATTTCGTCTGTATTGGGCCTGCGCCCGGTGGCAAGAAGAAGTTTTTCTGCTTTAATGACGTGCTCACCATCCTTATCTTTGCACGTCAGCTTGACGCCGGTTTCGTCTTGTTCAATCTTTTGATAGCCTACACCGGTGCATACGGTGATGCCTTCCAGCTCCAGCGCTGATTTTAAGGCGGCACTGATTTCCGGTTCCATATCAGGCAATAGCCGGCTGCGGCAGCAAATGGTTACCTTAACGCCGGTACGGGAAAACATCTGACCCAGCTCGCAACCAATCACACCCCCGCCTATCACCAGCATGGATTGGGGGGCTGCCTCCAGTTCAAGCGCCTGGGTGCTGTCCAAATGCGCAACACGGTCAATGCCGGGAATGGGAGGGACCGTAGAATGCGATCCGGTAGCGACTATGATTCTTGCTGCTTTGATAAAGGTGCCATCGACCATCACGCCGCCATCGCACAATTCTGTCTTGCCTTCGAGATAGGTTACACCCTCATATTCAGGCAGCAGATCAATATATTTCTTCTGCCGAAGTGTCGTAACCAGCGCTTCCTTGGCGGCGATCAATTTTTTCCAATCGGTTATTTTTGCCTCCGCCGCAATGCCAGGAAAGCGACTGGCCGCATGGGCGATATGCAGGGCCTCTGCCGCACGGATCATGGTTTTGGAGGGCACACAGCCAACATTGACGCACGTGCCACCGATTAGCCCATAACCAATGAGGGCAACATGCGCTCCCTCCTCTGCCGCCGTAATGGCGGCGGAAAACCCGGCGGAACCGGCACCGATGACCGCAAGGTCATAGGATTTATTGGCTTCGTGCAGGTTCATTATTCAACTCCTTTTTTCGTCACGAAGGGCAAGGCCAAGGCCAGCTTCATTACGGACCGTGCCCAGCCGGAACGCCTCATCTAGTGTGATAATGCTGGCGTGTGGATTGGCGGTTTGCCATGATCGTGCAATTTCTGCGCTGGCAAAAAGATTGACGTGGTTGCAAAATGCTCCGCGCAAATTACCACAAAGGTTTTTGCTGTCCGGCGTTACAAAAGACATCATTACGGTGTCAGGTTGCACTTGTTCTACGCCTTGCAAGGTCGCCAGAAAAGAGATTTCCTGCCCACTTACCGGGCATTTTGTTTTCACCCTTGCGAGCTTGCCCAGCAAAGACGGCAAGAACAATGCATCCCATATGCACCACGTATAAAGCTGTTGGCCTTCAATAAGAAAACTGTGCTGGCTGGGGGTTTGGCCCAGCCCGGCAAAACCTACAATGCAGCCCCCCTCATCGTATTGAAGCCGCGACGGATCAACTTCGGACAATGTGTGCTGGATAGTGCTTTCATCCAAGCCAAGCTGCGCCCCAAGCTCACCAATGGAAACCGGGGCTCCCTTGGCAATGCACCGATACAATCGCAATAAAATATGCTGAGATTGCAAGCACTCAGTTGGAAACAAGCTGGTGCGCAAATAATCAGCAATAGCTTCAAAACTTGCGCCTTGATACGTTTCTTCTGGCCGGTACATTATTTTTTACGCCACAAGCATATGAAAACACCCCATGCGGCAAAACCGGCACCGATAACCGCAAGGTCATAAGTCTCTTTTTGAGAGGGTGCACAGCAATCAGACATTATGAGAGGCTTTCTTTTTTGCAGGTTTTTAGTTTTCGACTTTTGTGGCGGGATAGCCGACATTGGTCGAGGCATCGGCAACGCTTTGGGCATTGGTGAGCGATGGATCAAAGGTTACCGTTGCGACTTTGGTGGCAAAATCGATTTTGACAGACTTTACCCCGTCAACACGCTTTATGGCAGTGCGAACCGAAATGGGGCACGTAGCACAGGTCATGTTTTCAATGGCAAATTGTGCCTTTGTTTGTTTGCTTTGCGAAGCTGCCGCCGCATTATCTTTGGCATAGACGGGCATTTGCGTGGCCAGTGCGACCGCAATACCCAGCGTCAGTATGGCGGCCATTAAAATGCCAAGTGTGTTCTTTTTCATGAGTATTCTCCTTTTTCAATAAAACAGGGGTGCCCAGTAATCGATGGTAAGTGCCAGGAGGACCACAAGGGTAGCAATCCAGAGGGCAGCTTTGCTAATGCGTGAACTGGATGGGCGGGAGCAATAGCTCCCCTCCTCACAAGGCTCTGGTTTTTTGAAGTAAACATGCCAAAAGCCGGCGGCCAGAAAAAGCGCAGTAATGCCGATGAAAATGGGCTTGTAAGGCTCCAGTGCTGTAAGGCTGCCGATCCAGGCACCGGATACACCAAGACTGATGAGTATCAACGGCACAATGCAACATGATGAAGCCAGTATGGCACCCAGTATGCCACCGGTTGCCAGCAGGCCATTTTTGTTTATGGGGGGAGGGTTGTCCATGTTTTCAGAAGAACTCATGTCTGTTTACGCCGGGGTCTGATAAAAATATCCCAAAGCGCAAAGCCCACCATTAATGCCAGTCCGCTATAAAGCACCGCATTACGGTTTGGTGAACTGAACAAAGGGTAGAGCGCCAGCAATACCAAAACCGGCCCGGCCATGCCAATCAAGCTGCGCACGAAATTACGATGCGCAAGCCAGCCAAGCCCATTGGCCAATAATGCAAGCAGGGCAAATAGCGGCATCAGCGTATGCAAAAAAAGGCCTTCCCATTGATCCAGAAACCCAAGACCAAGTGCCGCGCCAATACTGGCAATAGCGGGGAAACACATGGCACAGCCCATGGCAGAAATGACACTGCCCAATGCGCCTGAACTTTCGCCGATTTTTGATAATAAACCCGCAGTTTTCAATTTTTCAGCTGGCACATCCATCACTTTCACTTGTTAATATCACTCACTCGCCTTACTCTACATCCTGTAGCAACTACAGGTGCAAGAGGTTTTTACAATCATGGCGATCACGGTGGCGAGAGGTTTTATAAAAAGAGGGGCTTTGGCCCGGCTGATGGGCTGCAATCTGGAAACCATTCGATATTATGAAAACATCGCAATCATGCCGGAACCCATGCGCACGCAAGGCGGGCACCGTATATATGGTCAAAAAGAACAGGAGCGTTTGCGGTTTATTTTACGTTGCCGCGAACTGGGATTTTCCATCGAAGAATTGCGCCAGCTTTTATCAATGGTTGATTCCGATAACTATACATGCGGCGAGGTTCACGAATTGACACAAGAATATTTACAAAGTGTGTCGGCCAAAATTACTGACCTTAGAAAACTGGAACGCACGTTACAAACCATCTCAAAAGAATGTGCTGGGGGTGACGCCCCTGAATGCCCGATCATTGAAGCGCTCTACATTGGTTAAGGCTTTGGGTTGCCACTAAAGTCCGGCTTGTGCATGTTATCGACGGCGTAAAACAGATGCGTGATGGTATGGACTTTGCCCGGCCTAAAGGCGCACGAACCTGCAATACTGAAATTTTTGCACGATGCCGCCGGGGGTGAGGTGCTCTTCCCTGTCTTCTTCCACCAGATGAAAGCCAGCGCCCATTGCTGCGGCCAGCATGGCTGCATTATAGCGTTGCACGGGCAGGCCGGAGCACTTTTGCGGGCCATCTTCAGCAAAGGTGGCCATGATGAGTTGTCCACCCGGCACGATCGCTTTTTCAGCAATGGCCAGATAATGCGCCCGGTCTTCTGCATCGGTCAAAAAGTGAAACACCGCCCGGTCATGCCACAGCCGAAACGGATGCGCTGGTTGCCAGTCTGTGGCATCGGCGCACAGCCACCTTACCGCCGCGCCTTGATCACCCAGGCCCCGGTCGTCAAGGCGTTGTTGCGCGCACGTCAGGGCGGCCTGTGAAATATCCAACACACTAAGATTGGCAAAACCGCGCTGTAACAGGGCATCAACCAGAACCGATGCACCGCCGCCCACATCAATGATAGCCTCATCATGGGCTATGGCGGCGTCCTCTATCATTTCAAGAGAACGCACGGCCTCGTCCTGGAACCAGCTTTTGGCACCAGGGTCTGCGCTTTTCCAGGCATTTTCCCAATGTGTTTTAGTGCTCAAAATCACTCCTTTGAGGGCGATAAAGAATCGATTTGTTCAACAATGGCGCTAACAGGTGGTCGTTTCTTATAGCCTTTTTCGGCCAATTTTGCTAGCACCGTCTTGTCTGGTCCAATGATGAAAATCATCGGGTGCGGCACCCCATGGGCATAATGCCCCATGCCATATTTTTCATTACGGATACCAAACGCATCAATAACGACCGAGCCTTGATCGGAGAGCATGGTAAAGCCCGGATCATACTCTTCTACAAAGCGCTGAATGTTTTCCAGCTTGTCATAACTTAATGTTGCCAGGGCAAAGCCGCGCGATGTAATCTCATCGGCATGTTTGGCTATGTCGATTAATTGGCGTTTACAAAAAGGGCACCATTTGGCAGAGCGAAAAAATACCAGGACCAGGCCGTTTTCAGCAGTCAGGTTCTCAAAATTACGTGATTTTCCATCCTGATCTATGGTGGCAAGGTCTGAGGGGATTAAATCACCAACCGCCGGACCCCGCGCCGTCGGGTCCATCATTTCATCTTTGGCCAAGGCCGCCGGGACCAGTAAAGTCAATATCATCAGGGTAAGTGCAAAACGCATATCCATTTCCTCCATTACGGTGATGTAATGCGTCTTCCATGGGCATTTGCAAAGGCAAAACCACAGAGTTTCACGAAAGTTTGAAGCAATGTTAACGTGCTTGCAGACCCTTTTGCTGCATCCGCCAGATGAGACTTTCTATCCGGTCCTGTCCAAAAAAAGGTTCGCCTTCAAAAACCATCAGCGGGACCCCCCAATGCCCGGCTCTGGCCTGGTCTTCTTCATTGGTTTTAATTTCATGATCCAGCCTGGCGGCATCCGATGTGATCGCCGCTTCGAGGTCCGCCATACCGATCCCGGCTTCCACAGCCGCTTCGGCCAGAACATTGCCTTTGTCCCAGTCTTTTACCCCGCCCCAGATGCGTTTGCTGGCTGCGTTGGCAAAGGCCAGGCCACGCCCTTTATGCTCCGCCGCCTGCCCAAAACGGGTAAGCCGGGTGATATAGGGCTGATCTTTGGCCACCTCCATGGTGGTAAAATCCTGCACAATCGGGTCCGGATCCGGCCAGCTGATGGGCAGGCCGAGACGTTCAGCCTCGCGCGGCACATCTTGCAACAGATAGCCTGGCCATAACGGATTTACCGTATTGAAAAACCCGTCCACCCGAACCGCCAGCGGATATACCGGGCAAAAGCGGCAGGTCACATCATACTCTTGTGTTAACTGGAACAGCCTGGACGCCGCCAGATAAGAATACGGCGAGCGAAATGACCAGAAAAGATCAAAGGATAAACTCATTGAAAAGCTCCTGATAAACCCTTGTAAAAAAATGATCGGTGATGATACCCCCAATCCCCATATTTTAAGAGATGGTAGTCCCGAATAAAAACCCGATACCGGCAGTGCCTGCCATAGCAAATGCACCACCAAGCGTGACACGTAAAATGGCTTTTGCCACATGCGCCCCACCTGTATATGCTGAAATTCCACCCAAGCCTGCCAGCGTAACCAGCGACACTATGGTGGTAATGTTGGCAATCATGGGGGCAGGTGAAAAAATAATGGCGGCAACGGGAAGGGTGGCTCCAACCGTAAAGGCGGCACCAGAGGACAGGGCCGCCTGTACCGGTTTGGCTTGCACGATTTCAGAAATGCCCAGTTCGTCGCGGGCATGGGCTTTTAACGCGTCTTTTGCCATCAATTGATCGGCTACCTTGTGGGCAAGGCCTGGCTCCAGACCCCGGTCCACATATATATCTGCCAGTTCCTGATGCTCTTGCTCCGGCATGGTGGCCAATTCCTGCTTTTCGCGCTCAATATCTGCCTTTTCGCTATCGGCCTGAGAACTCACGGAAACGTATTCCCCCACGGCCATGGACATGGCACCGGCAGCCATGCCGGCAATACCGGTCATCAGAATTTTATCCTGTGCCATACCGGCCGCAGCCACACCGGTGATTAAGCTGGCCGTGGAAACAATACCGTCATTGGCCCCCAGAACGGCCGCACGAAGCCAACCAATTCTGGTAATGAAATGGCGCTCTGGAGGTTGGGTTGGTTCTGCTTGTGCGGGGTCCATCATAGTCTCCATATGCTGTCGTCACCGCACTTGATTCAATAACCCAATTAAGTCCGGATACCAATTAAACCGACAACCAATATTGATAAAACTCACGAGAAAATGCAAACAAATTCAGGGTGATAACTCATTGAAACGTGCCCCCGTACAGTTTCAAAAACCCGGTTACGGTGTCCCAAACGGCACTGGTATCTAAGTGGGTGCGGCTTTCGACCAGCATGGAAGAGCCATGCGCCCCATGCTCGGCAATAAAAGTTTGATAACCGCGTTCTTTGAGTTTGGCGAATTGTGCTTTGCGGTTTTTCATTTCGCTGCGCGGGCTAAGGGCCAAGACCGGCACGGCCACACTATCAAGATACTGGTTGGCATTACAGGCGCCCATTGCCCGCCCGGAACCGGGAGAGAAGGATAGAACCGCCGTCAGGTCGTCCTTGTGATCGCCGCCGAGTTTCAAGACCAGTGCGGCACTGTAGGAACTGCCCCAGGCAAAGCGTGGCCCGGTATAACTATTGTCTATGGCATATTGGAGGGCGGCTTCCATATCGGGATAGGCGGCGCAAAAGCGTGTGCTTTTCCCCAGTGCATTCACAGTTCGGTTAGATGCGCCAAAATAATTGCCGCCTGATCGTTGATCAACGGCCAGCACATTTAAGCCCATATCGGTAAGTCTTGGAATAATGGTGCCATATTCGCCCCGCGCATTGGCCCCGGCCTGATGGAACAGCATGACCAAAGGCGCGGTTTTACCGCTTTTGGCCGCATATAAGTCTGCATAAACCATAACCCCGTCGGCTGCGGTGAATTGCACTTCGTTTGCCTTCACCGTTTCGCTGGCCGCAGAAGGCCAAGGCATCCCCACCCAGGTCACAACCAGTAAAGTCAGCAAAATTCGTGTCATCATGATCTTTCTCTTTCAAAAACGAATGGGCCGATCGCAATTTTTATTGCGAGGTAAAACTGTCGGCGCTGGCACTGGCCCAGGAGGACGCCAGATAAGTGCTGCCCGGATCATCAAGCAAAATATTGCGCGCCAGAAAGTCATAAACCTCATTGGCCGGGCGGGCATCGGTGGCACCGACCCGGTGATAGATATGGCATGGTTTCAATTCATCAGGGTGTGTGCATCCGGCTGCCGCCACCACTTCACTGAGGGCGCGGATGGTGTTTTTGTGATAACTGGCCACACGCTTGGCTTTGGTGGCCACATCCAGACCGCGTTGCAGCAATTTGTCTTGCGTCGCAATACCGGTCGGGCAATGATTGGTGTGACAGTTCAGCGACTGCACACAGCCCAGTGCAAACATGAAGCCGCGCCCGGCATTACACCAGTCCGCGCCCATGGCCATGGACGATGCCAGCCCGAAGGCCGAAATCATCTTGCCCGAAGCGCCGATGCGAATGTCATCTTTAAGACCTGCCCCCATCAGGGCATTTCGCGCAAAAATCAGGCCATCGCGCAATGGCACACCGATATGGTCCTGAAACTCCACCGGTGCGGCCCCGGTGCCGCCTTCGGCGCCGTCCACCACAATAAAGTCGGGCCTGATCCCGGTTTGCAGCATGGCTTTGATAACGCCCAGGAATTCCCACCTGTGACCGATACAGAGTTTGAATCCCACCGGCTTGCCACCGGAGAGTGCACGTAAGTTCGCAATAAATTTCATCAGGCCAATGGGGGTGGAAAACGCCGAATGATAGGGCGGTGAGTCGCAACGCACCCCTTCGGGGATACCACGGGTCATAGCGATCTCGCGGGTAACTTTTGCGCCCGGCAAGACACCGCCATGGCCGGGTTTTGCCCCCTGACTGAGTTTAATTTCGATCATTTTTACGGCGTCCTGCACCGCATTTTCCTTGAATTTGTCGGCATCAAAGCCGCCATCTTTTGCCCGACAGCCAAAATAACCGGTGCCAATTTCCCAGACCAGATCCCCACCCTTTTGGTGATAAGGACTGATCGCGCCTTCGCCGGTATCGTGATAAAAGCCGCCCATGGCTGCGCCACGGTTCAGCGCTTCGATGGCATGGGAACCCAGCGCCCCAAAGCTCATCGCCGAGATATTAAATACACTCGATGAATAAGGTTGCTTGCAATCCTTGCCACCCACATCCACGCGCAAATCTTGTTTTTCTGCTTTTTTTGCCGCCATGGAATGGTTCAGCCATTCATAGCGTTCTTCATTAAAATCAATATGGCTGCCAAACGGCTCTACGCTGATGACGTTTTTGGCCCGCCGATAAACCAGACTGCGCTGCTCGCGATTATAGGGCATGCCATCGGTATCGCTCTCGACCAGATATTGCCGTAAATATGGCCGCACCAGTTCCAGCACCCAGCGCGCCCGGCCCATAATCGGGAAATTGCGCCACAAGGCATGGCGGCGCTGCACCAGATCAAAAATTCCGTAAAGCACCAGAATCGCAAAAAAGGCGGCACTGATATAAAAATATCGGGACAGGCTGGTGAACTGCAATGAAGCAATAAACAGGGAAACCGAAGCAAAAAAAGTAAAAAAGCGCATACACTACGCTAGTCAGCCATTTGATTCGGGTCAAATCATGCAGCAAGTATTGCTTATCCGCCATGCCAAAGCCGCCGCCTATGGCCATGAACCCGGCGATCATTCCCGGCCTTTGTCTGCAAAAGGGCATGAACACGCACTGGCCTTGGGCGAAATGCTGGCCAAGGCGGGTTGTGCACCCGATATTGGCATGATTTCCACGGCACAGCGCACCCTTGAAACTTGGCAGGATATGAGCGCATCCTTTGGTAAATGTGCACTGCACCTCCAGGAATCGCTCTATCTGGCATCGCCTAAAACCCTGGCGCAGGCCGCCCGTCAGTATGGCAAGGGACAGGGAACGCTGGCGTTGGTTGCCCATAATCCGGGTATCGCGCTGTTTGCCCATCAACTTTTTGATCAGGGTTTTGACCATGATCGCGAAGCCGCGCACCGGCTTGGGGAAAACTTCAAAACCGGTTGGGCGGCGGCGTTTGAGATGCGCGAGGAAGGCCCAAGGCTGGTGCATCTGTTTGATCCGCGCGATCTGTGACACCTGCGCATCTGGACGCCATTGCGCCCAGGGCGTATCACGCCGCTATAAAATTACATCCGCAAAAGAGTTGCCCGAAAATTAAAGGAGCACAATCATGACCCGCGAATTGAGCCATTACGTAAACGGTGAGGCTGTATCTGGAAAATCGGGCAGGTTTTCTGATGTGTATGATCCCAATACCGGCATTGTGCAGGCCAAAACCCCCTTGGCCAGCGCCGTCGAGGTGAGTGATGCGGTGGCCGCCGCGCAGGCGGCTTTTCCGGCCTGGGCGGCCATGAACCCGCAACGCCGGGCGCGGGTGATGTTCCGCTTTAAGGATTTGCTGGAACAGCATATGGACGAGCTGGCCGAATTGCTCTCGTCTGAACATGGCAAGGTGGTGGCCGATTCGCGCGGCGATGTGCAACGTGGCATGGAAGTGATCGAATTTGCCTGTGGCATTCCGCATTTGCAAAAAGGCGAATACACCGAAGGGGCCGGCCCCGGCATTGATGTATATTCCATGCACCAGCCTCTGGGCGTGGTTGCGGGCATTACGCCTTTTAACTTTCCGGCGATGATTCCCATGTGGATGTTTGGTGTAGCCATTGCCTGTGGCAATACCTTCATTATCAAGCCATCCGAAAAAGACCCGTCCGTGCCCTTGCGTTTGGCTGAACTGTTTCTGGAGGCCGGTGCCCCCAAAGGGGTGTTGAATGTAATCAATGGCGACAAGGAAGCAGTGGATGCGCTGCTTGAACACCCGGATGTGAAAGCCATCAGCTTTGTTGGCTCTTCCGATATTGCCCATTATGTTTCTCATACCGGTGCCAAACACGGCAAGCGGGTGCAGGCCATGGCCGGGGCAAAAAACCATGGCATTATCCTGCCAGATGCAGATATGGATCAGGTGGTGCGCGACTTTTTAGGGGCCGCCTTTGGCTCGGCCGGGGAACGCTGCATGGCGTTGCCGGTGGCTGTGCCGGTGGGCGATGCTACGGCGGACGAATTTATTGCCCGCATGGTGCCGGAGATCAAAAAACTCAAAGTCGGCATTTCCACTGATTCTGATGCCCATTATGGCCCGGTGGTCAGTGCCGCCCATAAAGTCCGCGTCGAAAATTATATTGCCATGTGCGAAGAAGAAGGCGGCAAGCTGCTGGTTGATGGCCGTGGCCTGACCTTGCAGGGGCATGAGAACGGCTTTTTTATCGGCCCAACCCTGTTTGATCATGTGACGGCGGATATGCGCTCCTATACCGACGAAATTTTTGGCCCGGTATTGCAGGTGGTGCGCGCCCAAACCCTGGAAGAAGCCGCCGCTTTGCCTTCCAACCATCAATATGGCAATGGGGTTGCCATCTTTACGCGTAACGGCCTGGCGGCGCGGGAGTTTGCCGCCAAAGTGCAGGTGGGAATGGTTGGTATTAATGTGCCGATCCCGGTGCCGGTGGCTTATCATACCTTTGGCGGCTGGAAACGTTCTGCCTTTGCCGATACCAACCAGCACGGCACCGAAGGCGTTCGCTTCTGGACCAAGATCAAAACCGTGACCCAGCGCTGGCCCGATGGTTCCGTCGATGATCAGAGTTTCATTATTCCCACCATGGGGTAGGTGCTAAACATGAAACCTTTTCACCCAACACCTAAAACCCTGATGGGGCCGGGACCATCCGATGTGCCGCCGCGCATATTAGAGGCCATGGCACGACCAACCGTGGGCCATCTGGACCCGCAATTCATCACGTTGATGGACCAGATCAAATCGCTCTTGCGGTATGCCTTTCAGAGCAAGAATCCGCTGACTTTCCCTGTTTCTGCACCGGGATCGGCGGGCATGGAAACCTGTTTTGTCAACCTCATTGAGCCGGGCGATACGGTGGTGGTGTGCGTCAATGGGGTGTTTGGCGGCCGCATGGTGGAAAATGTTACCCGCGCTGGCGGCACCGCCGTTGTGGTCAGTGATGAATGGGGCAAGCCGGTTGACCCACAAAAGGTCGAAGACACCTTAAAGGCGCACCCGGAAAGCAAAATTCTGGCCTTTGTTCATGCCGAAACCTCCACCGGGGTTCTCTCGGATGCCAAAACTCTTTGTTCATTGGCACGGGCACATGATGTCTTAAGCATTGTTGATGCCGTAACCTCGCTGGGCGGCGTGCCGGTCAAGGTAGATGAATGGGGTGTTGATGCGATTTATTCAGGCACACAAAAATGCCTGTCCGTGCCGCCGGGGCTTTCCCCGATCAGCTTTGGAGAACGGGCCATTGCCGCTATTGAGGCCCGCGTGTCACCGGTGCAAAGCTGGTTTCTGGATCTCAGCCTGGTGATGAACTACTGGCAGGGAGACGGTGGTAGGTCCTATCACCACACCGCGCCCATCAATGCCATGTATGCCTTGCATGAGGGGCTTTTAATGTTGCACGAAGAAGGGCTGGCGGCTGCCTTTTACCGTCATCAAAGTCAGCACGAAAATTTGCGCGATGGGTTGGAAGATTTAGGCTTCTCGTTTCTGGTCGAGCCGGATTATCGCTTGCCGCAATTAAACACGGTTCGTCTTCCTGAGCATGTCAAAGATGAAGCGGCGATCCGTAAATCCCTGCTGGAAAAACATGATCTTGAGATCGGTGCAGGGCTTGGCGCGCTGGCCGGCAAGGTCTGGCGTATTGGCCTGATGGGGGCCAGCGCCTGCCCGAAGAATGTTGAAAAATGCCTGGGTGCGCTGAAGGAAGAGCTTGGCTAGTCCGGCAATTCAACCCGGCCATAAATCAAGCTGTCGCGCACGCCGATATGGGTATCCCAATTGCCTTTTAGGCGGCCTTCATAGGTCATGCCGCATTTCTCCGCAATGCGAATAGAACCGATATTATCCGGATCCATATCGGCATAAATGCGACGCATGCCCTCAGCCTTGAACCCATAATTGACCACCGCCCTGGCAGCTTCTGCCATAATTCCCTGTCCCCATACCTCTCGGCGCAAGATATAGCCAAGCTCGGCTATGCCTTCATTACGCCCCGGATAGATCATCACCCAACCAAGAACAGGCTGGCCTTCCCCTTTGGTGATCGCCCAGGTCAGGCTATCGCGCTTACCAATAGTATCATCTACCCGTTTTTGCGATTGTTCTAATGCTGCATATGGGCCATTTGTCCAGTATTTACAAACCACTTCATCAGAAAAGGCGACATGCAAGTCAACCGCATCGGATGATTGCAAGGCACGCAGTATCAAGCGTTCTGTGGTCAGGGTCGGCGGTGGAAATTTCATGACGGGCTTTGCGCGGCCAGACGTTCCTTCATGCGTTCACTGGCGCGCTTTTTAATACTTTGCGATCGCAATTGCCCGCAGGCGGCATCAATATCGCGTCCGCGCGGCGTGCGGATCGGCGAAGCATAACCGGCCTTGTTGACGATCTGTGCAAATTCCTCAATGCGCCCCCAGTTTGAACATTCATAGGGCGCACCAGGCCAAGGGTTGAACGGGATCAGGTTGATCTTGGCCGGTATGCCTTTGAGCAAACGCACCAGCTCGCGCGCTTCGGCATCACTGTCATTTACGCCGTTTAACATCACATATTCAAAGGTGATGCGCCGGGCATTACTGGCCCCCGGATAGGTGCGACAAGCATTTAGCAAATCTTTCAAAGGGTAGGCCTTGTTGATCGGCACCAGTTCATTGCGCAATTCATCATTCACCGCATGCAGGGATATGGCCAGCATGGCTTGCGTTTGTGCACCAAGGTCGTGCATTTTTGGCACCACACCGGAGGTGGAAACCGTAATCCGGCGTCGTGAGATGGCTATGCCTTCTCCGTCGCTTAATATCGCCATGGCTGCCGCCACATTTTCCAAATTATAAAGTGGCTCGCCCATGCCCATAAACACAATATTGGTTATGGCGCGACTTTCCTGATCTATGGGGGATTTTGGCCAGTCATCCAGATCATCACGGGCGATCATGATCTGGGTAACAATCTCGGCGGCGGTCAAATTGCGCACCAGCGCTTGCGTTCCGGTATGGCAAAAGGTGCAATTGAGTGTGCAGCCAACTTGCGAAGAAATGCACAGCGCACCGGAGCGCCCGACCCCTGGTATATAAACCGCTTCAACCTCAATGCCCGGCCCAAGTTTGATCAGGTATTTTCGGGTGCCATCCTTGGACACTTGCCGCTCGCTCAAATCGGGACGTGACAGCGTATGGCGCTCTTCAAGGGTGGCGCGCAATGGCTTGGCCATATCGGTCATTTGCGCGAAATCAATTGCGCCCGAATAATATACCCAGCGCCATAGCTGGTTCAGGCGCATCCGCACCTGTTTTTCAGGCACGTCAACGCCCATCAGCACATCGTGCAAGGCTTCGCGGCTCATCCCTGCCAGTGAGGTTTTATTGATCATCTCGGTCATGGGCGGCTTATATAGCGCTATTTACAAAGCGCGTCAGCTTTTTGCAGTGCCGCAGTAATCCCCGATAGTGAAAATTCATACGTGGTGGCGGTTCCCCGCGCTGATCTGGCCTCAACCCGTAACAGGGAGCCTTTGCGCATGGCCGACACCAGTTTTCTTTCATCGGCGGCTTCTTCGATAAACGCCTCTTTTCCATCGGCATACATGGTGATGCGTGTGGAGCCGACACGGGCCTTGGGCGGCGGTGTGGCCTTTAATGTGTAGCCGGTCATCAGGCTGGGTTGATGTTTAGCTGAACCAGACTTCCAGGAGGAGACGAAAAAAATCACATCCCCATGATCCACATTTTTTGGGGCTTTGTCCTGGGCGAAGCTGCGCACATAACATAAGGTGTCACCACCGCTTTTGGTGGTAAATACCGCCCAGTCCTTGACCGTCTGGTGCAATTTTGGGGCAGCCGCGCGCGCCTGAGCAGCCATTAAAAAGGCCACTGCCATGACAATAAGAGAATTAATAACCGGACGCATATTCACTCCTAACTCTCCCCGCTATTTCAGACCTGACATATAAACCCGGCCCGGCTTAATCCACCCTTAACGAAACACATCAACGGTGATATTGCCCTGTCCGTCACAGGCGGCGCGGCGCATGCCATGCGAGATAAAGGGCAGCGCGATGCGCCCTTGTCCATCCACCGCGATCAGCCCGCCATCACCGCCCTGGCGTTCCATATCGGCGAGCGCCCCGGCCGCCGCCGCATCAACGCTCATGCCTGCATATTTCATGCGCGCTGAGACATCGGCAGCCACGGCCGCACGGATGAAATACTCTCCCTGACCCGTGCAGGAAACCGCCACCCGCTCATCTGCCCATGTGCCTGCGCCTATCAGGGGACTGTCGCCCACCCGGCCCGGCATTTTGTTCAGCACCCCGCCGGTGGATGTGCCGGCGCAAAGCGCGCCCGTATTGTCCAGCACTACACATCCCACCGTGCCATGGGATAGTGCATCTGTAGCGGCCATAGAGCTGGCCACCGGTGTGTAATAGTTTTGCGGATCATCCACCGGCTGCAGATTCATTTCGGCGCAAAAGGCTTTTGCCCCTGCGCCTGCCAGTAGAACATGAGGCGTGTTTTCCATGACAGCCTTTGCAGCCAAAATGGGCGAGCGAAACCCCGATAAGGCACAAACCGCGCCCGCGCGCCTTGCCGCACCATCCATCACCGCAGCATCCAGCTCGAACCGGCCTTCACGGTTAGGTGCCGCCCCTTTACCGGCAATATAAAGCCCGGCTTCTTCAAGCCCCCTAATCACAGTGATCACCACATCCATAGCCGGTGCGCCTTTGGCCAGCATGGCGCGCCCATCTTCCAGCATAGCGGTCATATTGGCAATTTCGCGTGATTGATCTGAATTGCGTATGGGGCCCGCACCACCGTGCAAAGCCAGCGCGTAAGGAATGCTCATCAATTATCCTTCCATAACAGGTTTTGTTATGGATTAGTGACCTTGACGGTGCGGCGCAAGAGAGTCTGCGCGGCTTGTGTGTGATGCGGTTTGATGTGCACACTGACCATGCCCATGGCCGTGGCCAGCACGGTGGCATCATCGGTAAAGCCAAAAGCGGCGATAAAATCCGGGATCAAATCAGTGGGCACGACAAAATAGGCCAAAGCCGCAAACAACACGCCTTTTACCCGCTTTGGGGTTTGCTCATCCACGGCACAATAATAGGCAGCGCCCAATTCCTCGGAAAACGGTACCTTGCCCAAGGTCGCCCAGAATTTGGGCCAGAAGCGCCGTGGGGCGTGATATTTGGGACGTTCCAGCACCAAAGGCAGATTGGTGATGGTTTTGGGTTCAGAATTTGCACCCATATGGTTGGGTTCTTCTTGCATTGCGCTAACATGCCTCCATAAAGATCACCCTATTTGATCAGGATATTACGGCAAAGAGAAGGCATATCTTATGAAAATCAGTTCAGACATTTCTGCAATCGTCACCGGCGGGGCTTCCGGCCTGGGCGAAGCCACCGCGCGGGCGTTGGCCGCCAAGGGGGCCAAAGTCACCCTTTTTGACCTTAATGAGGAACGCGGCCATCAGGTGGCCAGTGAAATCGGCGGCGCCTTTGCCAAGGTCAATGTCGCCGATGAACAAAGCGTTGATACCGGCTTTGCGCTGGCCCGTGCTGCCCATGGCCAGGAACGCATTATGATCAATTGCGCCGGTATTGGCTGGGCAGGGAAAACAGCAGGTCGCAGTCGAAAATCCGGGGAAATTCATGCCCACCGTATCAGCGACTTTCAACTGGTCATCAATATCAATCTGGTGGGCACATTTATGTGCCTGTCCAAATCGGCCGCCGGTATGATGAGCCTTGATCCGCTGGGCGATAGTGGCCGTGGTGTGATTATTAATACCGCATCGGTTGCTGCCCAGGACGGTCAGGTCGGGCAGGTGGCCTATGCTGCTTCCAAAGGCGGCATTGTTGGCATGACCTTGCCTATCGCCCGTGATCTTGCCCGTGAAGGTATTCGCTGTAATGTGATATTACCCGGCTTTTTCGATACCCCGATTTATGAAAGTCTGCCCGCAGAAGTCAAAGACAGCTTACGCGCCCATGTGCAATTCCCGGCGCGTTTTGGCCGTCCGGATGAATACGGTGACTTTGCCGTATGTCTCGTTGAAAATGATTATATCAATGCCGAAAATATCCGCCTCGATGCCGGTGCCCGCATGCCGCCGCGCTAAAACCTTTTGCAGGCCGCCTATAATTTCAGCGGATCACGCCGGATAACCATATTTTGATTTTGCCGGAACAAAAGGCATCGGTTGCGGAAAAGGCCGGGATAACGGTTTTTGCCTTTTCCGGTTCCGCAACACTGGTGCTCAGTGCGCTTTGCATGGTTTTGCGTAAAACCTGAGCGTCGAAGGCATTGGCAAGGCGGGCTTCAAATCCACTTTCCATGCAGGTCTGAAAACGCGGACGCAAGGCTTGCATCGCATTTTGAAAATCTTTTTCCGAAAGTGGTAATTGTGCGCGCATCTTCCTCTGGTTTTCTTTTGAAAACGCAATTTGCGTATAAAATTTTGCCGCCATTGCGATCTCTTTGAGGCGAATTTCCTCCAATTGTGAGGGGCTGAGCCTTACGGTTTTTTGCACTTTGGTGGATGGTGCCGCACTGATGGCGGGAAAAGCAAGACTTGTCATCAGACAGGCAATAATTAATACCATCCATGGTCCGGTAAAGCGCATTATATATCCTCCGGTTGAGGCCAACCCCGCCGTGCGCAAGCGGCAAGAACCGTGTTGCGCAAGAGACAGGCAATGGTCATGGGCCCAACACCGCCAGGCACTGGCGTTATCGCACCGGCAATTGCACTGGCTTGGTCATAATCCACATCCCCGACCAGACGGGTTTTGCCGGCGCCGCGTTCTGGCGCGTCAATACGGTTAATCCCCACATCAATCACGGTGGCTCCGGGCTTGATCCAACTGCCTTTAATCATTTGCGCGCGCCCGACCGCCGCCACCAGAATATCGGCACGGCGGCACAGCGCTGGTAAATCACGGGTGCGGGAATGGGCGATGGTAACGGTGCTGTTTTGCTCAAGAAACAAAAACGCGGCAGGTTTACCAACCAGAATAGAACGGCCAACAATCACACAAGACTTGCCGCCAAGATCGCCCAACACCTGACGAGCCAGAATTACGCATCCGGTGGGGGTGCAGGGGCGCAGGCCCGGCTTGCCCAGCACCAGTCGTCCGGCGCTGGCTTCGGTCAGGCCATCCACATCCTTGGCCGGATCAATTTCTTCAATAATGGTGGCTTCATCGATGTGTGCCGGTAATGGCAATTGCACCAATATGCCATCTACTTCCGGATCAGCGTTCAAGGTGCGTACCAAAGCGACCAAAACGTCCTGTTTGGTGTCCTGACCCAGCCGGTGTTCAATCGAACCCATGCCAACTTCTTCGCTCTGGCGGGCTTTATTGCGCACATAAACCTGGCTGGCAGGATCATCACCAACCAATACTACCGCCAGGGTGGGAGCCTGACCATGAGCAGTTTTCAGGGTTGTCACCGCATGGCGCAGGCGGCTGCGCAAATCCGCCGCTATGGCTTTTCCATCAATGATACTGGCGCTCATAACGAGCCTCCCGCTAACAAGTTTTTTAAGGCAGTCCCCACATCATTATCGCAACAAGAAATGCGCACCGTCTTTACCCGGTCTGTATTGCCCTTAACCACACTTACCGCAGAACGAGGCACATGGATGGCTTTGGCAATCAGTTTTTCAAGGGCCGTATTGGCTTTGCCTTTTTCGGGAATGGCCCGCACACGTGCTTTCAAAAATTCATTACCCGCCGCATCGCATGCCATACCTTCCAGCCGGTCGGCGCTGGATTTTGGTTGCAGACGCACACGCAACATAAAAGCATCGTCCAATGGGGTTAAGGCGTTTAGACTCAAAATCCGCCAACCAGAATGCGCCACAAAATACGCCGGAAAAACTCTAAACCCAGCAATAAAACAATGGGCGATAAATCAACGCCGCCAAAAGCTGGCAGTATACGCCGGATCGGGCGCAAGGCAGGCTCAGTCAGGGAATAGCAAAACCGCGCCACACCGGCGACAAACGGGTTGCGTGGATTGACCACATTAAAGGCCACCAGCCAGCTTAATATGGCGCCGGCAATAATCACAAACTGGTAAAGGGAAATCACCTGGCTTAACAGCCAAAATATATCGCGGCCCACAATTGCTCTCCTTGTTAACGCGGACCAGATGTAACCACCCACGCCCGGCTTCGCAAGCGTGATTGCGACCTGGCGGACACATAAGCCTGGTTGGCAACTTGACAGCACAAGGTCTCGCCGCCTATAGGCTCGCCATCTCAATGATACGGGGCCATAGCTCAGTTGGGAGAGCGCGTCGTTCGCAATGACGAGGTCGGCGGTTCGATTCCGCCTGGCTCCACCATTTTTCTGGCGCTACCGCGATGCTGGCGCACGCTAGGTGAGCGCGGGTTTCGGTTCGATAAAAGTTCTCTCACCTCCACCATCCAGTCTGACGGATTTTGGATGAAAGCGCGCGCCTCTATTTGGTGACGTAATTTCCATAGGTTAGCGGCACTACTCGGTGTTTTGCAAAGGTGCCGTTAGATCAACGGGTTGGTGGTCATCGAGGGTCGCCTTTACAATGTCAGGAGCAAAATAACCAAGCGGCACAAGCCTGCGCGCATCACCGGGATCGAGGTTATTTTATGTGCATATTGGTCAACGCAAACATGACACGTCTTTTGGAAGTGGATAGTTAAACTCAGTGGGCAGGAATTTTAATTATTGATAGTTTTGTCATCGTTTCTCGTTGTTTTTATCAGAGCTATTCGATACCCTTAGCCCGTGGCGAGCAAAAGCTAATTTAATAACAGGTAAGGTTTAATGACATTGTATAAGAATACTGTTCTGGATGCTTCTGATGTGCGCGATTACTTTAAGCGCACTGCAGCTTCTTTTGATGATCTGTATGGGGCAGATCAGCAAGCAAAATCACCTTTTGATCGTCTATTTCGAAAGGCAATGTATTGGCGTTTTGAGCTGACGCTTGATGCACTGTGCGATGGTAAGGGGAAAAACTACCTTGATGTTGGCTGTGGATCAGGTCGGCATGCCACTTTGCTTGCAGAACGTGGTGCGCATGTCACCGGTGTCGATTTCAGTGATGAAATGCTCACGCTTGCTAAAGGTTATGCTAATAGTTGCAAGGTTGGTAATCAGGTAGACTTTCAGTTTGGGCAGTTTATGGAATGGGCATCAAACAAGACTGGAAAATTCAATGCTGCTTATGCTTTGGGCGTTTTCGATTACGTTGACAAGCCAGTTGAAATGCTTACCGAGATGTCCAGACTGGCAGAACAGGTAATTGTCTCATGGCCCACTCCAAGTTTTCCGCGTTCACATTTGCGAAAGTGGCGTTATGAGAAAGCTGGATGTCCAGTATATTTCTACAAACAGGATCAGGTAGAGGAAATACACAAAAAATCCGGACTGGAAATTAAGCGGCTGCATACGCTGGGTGGAGCAGGGTTTTGGACACTTGCTGAAAAAAGCCAATTAGAGGCCAAGTGATGGCTGCTGGCATAGTTCATGGATTATCCTTCGACATAGAATGCTACAACCAGATAATCTGCAAGGACTATCTAGGGCAAGCGATTGACCCAGGTGATGAAGTAGAAAGAAACACATCTTTTTTGCTCGACCTTCTGGACAAACATAACAAGAAAGCGACATTTTTTTTCTTGGGTAATATTGCCAGAAGTTTTCCGTCACTTGTAAGGCGTGCGGTGGATGATGGTCATGAGCTGGGTGTGCATGGAGATACTCATCTTTGTATCCATGATCTAAATGAAAAGAGTTTTGCTGATGAGTTAAAAACAGCCATTGATTCAGTTGAGCAGGCGGGTGGTGCGAAAGTAATAGGACACCGCGCGCCAGCTTTTTCCATCAACAGTTCTAATTTGTGGGCCCTTGATGTATTGGCTAAGGCCGGTCTTGTTTATGACAGCTCTATTTTTCCATTCAAGGGTCGCCGTTATGGTATTGAAGGCTGGTCACTTGTTCCGGAGAAGCTCAAAAACGGTTTGTGGGAGATACCACTGAGCGTCAACGAAACCTGGTTTGGTAGATTGCCATGTATGGGAGGGGGGTATTTCAGGCATTTTCCGCTAGCCTACACAAAATATTCAGCTCGTGCCCTTAGTCGCGCCGGGCGCAATGGTGTGACATATTTTCACCCATACGAATTTGAACAGAAAAATGCAAAAATGCCTGACACTGCGTCTGAGATGTTAGGAAAAAAGGGTTTTTTGCGCTTGGCGATTTCCAATGTACTGCAAAGTCGAGGCAGAAAATCAATGCGAAAAAAGCTTGAGCATTTTATCACTGAATTTGATACTGTGCCAATTGGCAGTTTGTTAGAATAGAAAAATATTCACACTATTAGGGGTTGGACTCTTCTCAATCTAAAAGCAGACGGTTACAGCGCAGCATAGTTCGGTAACGCCCAGGTCAAATATTTTAGCCGGATGGCCTTATCTCTTTGAATTACTATGATTTAGCGGTAGCTTTAACAAGCAATTGGGGAGATCAGTATGGCAATATTTTCACGGCGCAATATTTTGCTGGGTGGCGGTGCTATTGGTGCCACCGTCCTGGGGGGAGGCTATCTACTTACCCGAAAAAAAGTAGTGCCGATTGGCTTTGACCTTAGCGCAAATGAGTTGGCCGAAGCACGGGCCTTGCTAGACGCGAACCCGGCTTTTGATGCTCACGCCCATCCGGGGAGGACCTTTGTAAAAGGGGCGACCGGTCTGGCGCCAAAACTGAAACTCTATCAGGCGCTGGGAACATTTGAGGGCAAGGCAATTGCCGATATGAAGGCGGGAGGTATGGCCGCCGCCGCCTTTGCCAGTGTGTCAGATTTTCAGGTTCTGAACCTTGGCGACCATGGTTTGGCAGCCCGCCGAGCCTTTGAGCCTGGCGAGGCCTGGGCCAGTTATCAGCGTCAAATGACCAATCTTAATACGCTCGCCAGTGATGGTCTGGTGCGCGCCCTGTATCACCCGAATGATCTGGAGGCGGCGCACAAAGCGGGTGAAACCGGCGCCTGGTTTACCGCAGAGGGGGGTGATTTTCTGGAAGGCAAGCCGGAACGTGTGCACCGTGCTTTTTCTGATGGTATGCGCGCGATCACCATTATGCATTACCGCACCAATGAGCTGGGCGACATCATGACCGCCGCCCCGGTGCATGGGGGCCTGACAAGCGCCGGTGAAAATGTTGTGCACGCCATGAATGATATGGGAATGGTGGTGGATACGGCCCATGCCTCTGAAGATACGGTGCGCGGCATTTTGAAAACCTCTCGCGCCCCGGTATTATGTTCACACACGCACATTATGGGTGATAAAATGCCAATTATGCCGCGCTTTATTTCCGCTGATCTGGCCCGCGATATTGCTGCTGAAGGTGGTCTTATAGGGTTATGGCCTGGGGGGCTTGGCATCACCACATTGTCTGGTTTGGTTGACCGGGCGTTCGAGCTGATCGACCTGCTTGGCCCGGATCACGTATGTTTGGGCACCGACATGGATGCCAATTACAAACCGGTGATGGAGACCTATCGCAAAACGCCTTGGCTGGTCGGCGGCCTGCTAAAACGTGGGCTTGGAAAAGAAGATACCATTAAGCTGATGGGCGGTAATTTATTGCGGCTTTGGCACGATGCCATTGCGCAAGGTTCTGCCAGTTGATCCGGCGAATTTTTTATATTGCCGCGCAGCGACCGGCATTTGGCACATTGAACAATGTGCGTCAGTGTCTAAAACCGGGCGGGTTTGTTAACGCCGTTGAGGATGTTCATCATCAACCAAAAGTCATCAATGGGGCCCCGGATTTATTTGTTGGAGATTTGAACATGGGAAAATTTGCTTTATTGGGCCTTATGGCGATTGCGCTAAGCGCCTGTGTTGCGCCCGCGCGTCATGGCATTAAAACCATAACGACACCTGGTGCCCACGTAATGGGTCCTTATTCGCAGGCGGTGCGTGCCGGTGATTTTGTTTTTCTGTCAGGGGTTATTGCCTTTGATGCCAAAGCAGGAAAGTTTGTCGAGGCCAAAATTGAGCCACAAACCCGGCAGGTATTTGCCAATATCAACGAAATCCTGGCCGCCATAAGGCTGGGGCTGGATGACGTGGTGAAAACCACTGTTTTTCTAAAAAATCCGGAAGACTTTGCCCCAATGAATGTGGTGTATGGCGAATATTTTAATGACCATAAACCGGCGCGTTCTTCTGTTCCGGGCGTGGATTGGGGCAATCCAAACGTGTTAATCGAAATTGATGTTGTGGCATATGCGGGCAAGAATTAACGACGACCCACTATAGTCAAAATGGTCAAATCAAGTCGTATTGATGTTTTGCAATTGAGTTAGATGATTTTAACTGGGTTGGAGTGCATAAATGAGCTATTGTGAACAATTTACAAAAGTACGTTAAATTATGGATGGTTTTTTGCAAAAGATAACAACGATTGGTGTGAGGTTCGTGAAAACAGCAATGTAGGCAAGTCTGAAGAATGAAAAATAACCTTACAAAATCCGCATGGTATAAAACGGGAAAAGCCAAAACCGCTACCGAAAAGTGGTGCCAATGAAAAAAAGTAACAACCCATATTCCTCCTTGCATGTGCTGCGTTCCCACGTATAACGCGCCCTCCAGTATCCTTCGGGCCATAGCCATTATTACGAGCCGTCACCCCGGCGTAGGCCGGGGTCCATAGTGACTTATAAATGGATGCCGGTTTGCATAAGCTTGGCGTTTCGTATTTATATTTACAATCAAATCGTTTGACTGTGAACATGGAGAGACATTTATGCAAATTGCGGCACACCATATGTCATTCCCGATCAAGGATTTGGAACGTTCACGCAAGTTTTATCAGGAAATTCTGGGGTTAACGGAAATTCCAAGGCCAGATTTTGGTGTTCCGGGTTTATGGCTGCAAGCTGGTGCCGGCCAAGTCCATTTAATTCAGGTTGAAGAGAATTGGGATGTTGGTACTCCACCAGAAACCTTAAATCCCGCTGGCAGACATGCGGCCTTTGCGGTGAAGGATTATACAGAGGCATTGGTTCATTTAAAAAAAGCAGGGCTTGAGGTGTTAGAAACCAGTAAAGAAAAAGGGCAAATGTGGGTGAAAGATCCTGATGGTCACATCATTGAGTTCATTTGCCCTGCTTAGGGTCAGGGCATAGGGATAGTTATTCTTAGGTGCAAGTGTGGGAGGAGTGATGACAAATCCACACCAACATTCCCCCTTGCAATCCGGCCATTCACCGCTATAACGCCCAATCTTGCGATCCACCGGGCCGAAGGCATGCCTTTTGGATCATGAAAGCACCTTTTTGTTCGTTTCCAACGGACAGAAAATATTGAGGAGAGCAAAATGCCAAAGATGAAGACCAAAAGCGGTGTGAAGAAACGCTTCAAACTCACCGCATCGGGCAAGGTAAAAAGCGGCCAGATTGGCAAACAACATGGCATGATCAAGCGCACACCAAAGCAGATCCGCAACAAGCGCGGCACGACGACTTTGTGTGCTCAAGATGCCAAAGCCATCAAAAAATTTATGCCATACGGCTGATTATTCGTCAGCGAATAATCACACCCAAATTTAAGGAGCGCACACCATGTCACGCGTAAAACGGGGCGTCACCAGCCACGCCCGTCACAAAAAAGTCCTCGAAAAAGCCAAAGGCTATCGCGGTGCCCGCAAAAACACCATCAAGGTGGCCAAGCAGGCGGTCGATAAAGCCGGGCAGTATGCCTATCGCGACCGCAAGGTTCGCAAGCGGAATTTTCGTAAACTGTGGATCACCCGTATCAATGCCGGTGCCCGCGCCAATGGTCTGACCTATGGCCGTTTCATTAATGGCCTTGACCTTGCCGGGATTGAAGTTGACCGCAAGGTAATGTCTGATCTGGCAATTCGCGAGCCAGCCGCCTTTACCGTTCTGGTGGAAAAGGCCAAGGCCGCGCTGGCATAAGCCAGCCTGTCTTTTTCTTTTTTCACTTAAACCCCCGCAATCGGGGCATGGCCTCGTGCGCGTTTATTTGTTACGCCGAGGCCATGATGGACGATACACAAAAACTCGAAGATGAAATCACCAACGCCATAGCCACCGCCTCTGACGAGGCGGCGCTGGAATTGGTGCGTGTCGATGCGCTAGGCAAAAAGGGACGTGTCAGCCTGTTGATGCGTGGCCTTGGCAAGATGAGCCCTGAGGAGCGACAAATTGCTGGCCCGGCGTTGAACGCCTTAAAGAACCGCCTGAATATGTTGATCGCGGCTCGCAAGGATGAACTGGTCGAAGCGGCCTTAAATGCACGTCTGGCCACCGAAAAAGTTGATATTACGCTGCCTGCACGTTCCCGTTCCATGGGCGCTATTCACCCGGTTTCACAGGTGATGGACGAAGTGGCGGTGATCTTTGGCGATATGGGTTTTTCGGTTGCCGAAGGCCCGGATATTGAAGACGATTTTCATAATTTTACAGCGCTGAATTTCCCGCCCGATCATCCGGCACGGGACCAGCATGACACTTTTTTCCTGCAAGAAAAAGACGATGGCAGCCAGATGGTGCTGCGCACCCATACCAGCCCGGTGCAAATCCGCACCATGGTAGCGGCGGTGGAACGTGCCAAAAAGGCCGGCACTGATCTGGAACCGATCCGCATTATTGCACCGGGGCGCACGTATCGTTGCGATTCGGACCAGACCCATACACCGATGTTTCATCAGGTCGAAGGGCTGGTGATCGACCGCGAAACCCATATGGGCCACCTCAAAGGCTGCCTCACGGATTTCATGGCGACGTTTTTTGAAACAGAAATTTCCACGCGTTTCAGGCCGCACCATTTTCCATTCACTGAACCCAGCGCCGAAATGGACATTGGCTATGCCCGCAAGGATGGGCAAATCCTGATCGGCCAGGGCGATGACTGGATGGAAATTCTGGGCTGCGGCATGGTCCATCCCAATGTGCTAACCTCGGTGGGCATTGACCCGGATGTCTATCAGGGCTTTGCCTTTGGCATGGGCATTGATCGCCTGGCCATGCTCAAATACGGCATTCCCGATTTGCGCGACTTTTTTGCCGCCGATGCGCGCTGGCTGAAGCATTATGGCTTTTCGCCGTTATCCCAGCCCAATCTGGCCACAGGGTTAAGTTCATGAAATTTTCAATTTCCTGGCTCAAAGAGCATCTGGATACAGACGCATCTTTGAACGAAATCGTTGAGGCCATGACCATGGCCGGTCTTGAGGTGGAAAGCGTTGAAAACCCGGCGCAGAAGCTGGCGGCATTTTCTGTGGCCAAATGCCTGGAGGCAGAAAAGCATCCCAATGCTGATCGCCTGAAAGTGTGCATGGTCGACACCAAAGACGGTATAAAGCAGATCGTTTGCGGTGCGCCCAATGCGCGGGCCGGGATATGGGTGATCTATGCCCCGGTGGGTTCTTATGTGCCGGGCATTGATGTGACCTTGAAAAAAGCAAAAATTCGCGATGTAGAAAGCCTTGGCATGATGTGTTCGGCCCGCGAAATGCAGGCAGGCGACGACCATGATGGCATAATCGAGCTGGCTGGTGATGACTGGCAAGTCGGCGGCAATGCAGCGGCAGCTTTGGGCCTGAACGATCCGGTCATTGATTTTGAAGTGACCCCCAACCGCCCGGACTGGCTGGGCGTGCGCGGTATTGCCCGCGATCTGGCCGCCACCGGTTTGGGCCCCTTACAGTCGGATAATTTTAGCAAAATAAAAGGCCAGTTTGAGTGCCCGGTCGAGATCAAAATTGACGCGCCAGAGGCCTGCCCGGCCTTTGCAGGGCGCGTGGTGCGTGGGCTGAAAAACGGGCCATCGCCTGAATGGCTGCAACAGCGGCTTCTGGCAATCGGATTGCGCCCGATCAGTGCTTTGGTCGATATTACCAATTATCTGACGTATGACCGTGACCGGCCCTTGCATGTTTATGATGTGGCAAAGCTGTCTGGTCCGATCCGTGCGCGCTGGGGTGCGGGCGAGACATTCGAGGCGCTGGACGGCAAGGAATACGATGTCACCACCGCCATGTGCGCCATTGCCGATGATGATCGCGTTTTGGGCCTTGGCGGCGTTATGGGCGGCACGGCTTCAGGCTGCACCGAAGAGACCACAGACGTTTTTATCGAAAGCGCTTATTTTGATCCCAAAATCACCCGCGCCACGGGTAAGGCCACGGGGATTGAATCAGACGCCAGATACCGTTTCGAACGTGGTATCGACCCGGTCAGCCTGCAAAGCGGCCTGGATGCCGCCACGCAAATGGTGCTGGAGCTGTGCGGCGGAGAGGCATCGCTTAGTGTTATGGCAGGCATCCCGCCAATCTTTGAACGCACCATCGATTTTCCGGTTTGTGAGGTCAAACGCCTGACCGGGCTGGACCTTGGAGCAGACGAAATTGCCAGTATTTTGCAAAGCCTTGGCTTTGACGGGCAGATGAGCGGTGATGTGTGGGCCGTCAGCGTGCCGAGCTGGCGCGGTGATGTAAGCGGAATAGCGGATTTGGTCGAGGAAGTTGCGCGGATATATGGCTTTGACAAGCTGCCTCAGGTTTCCCTGCGCCGTGAAGCTGGTGCTGTTAGACCACTGGCCACGCCCTTGCAGAACCGCGCGCGTATGGGAAGGCGGGCGCTGGCCGGTGCGGGGTATCTGGATGCCGTTACCTGGAGTTTTTGTGCTAAGGAAGATGCGGCGCTTTTTGGCGGCGGCGGGGATGATCTGCTGCTGGCCAATCCTATATCGTCCGAACTGGATTGTATGCGCCCCAGCGCGCTCATTCATCTTGTTCGTTCCGCGCAGCGCAATGCCGATCGCGGCGTAGCAGACCTGAGTTTAATGGAAGTCGGGCCGGTTTATCATAATCATAGCCCGGACGGGCAACGCCTGAGCCTTGCCGGTGTCGTGCGTTCCAACCCGCCCCGACACTGGGCAGGCAGCCGGGCGCGGGACGTGTTTGACATTAAGGGTGATGTGCAATTGGCGCTTTCGGCCATGGGCGCGCCGGTGGGAAGTCTGCAAACCACTGATCAGACCCGCCCCTGTTGGCATCCCGGTCGTTCTGGTGCTTTGCGGCTGGGGCCAAAAATATTGGCTGAATTTGGTGAAATTCATCCCGGTATTTTGGCTAAAATGGGAATTGATGGTCCGCTATTGGGCTTCGAGATATGGCCTGAAGTCATTCCGGCGCGCCGGGCCAGGACCGGGCGTTCCAAAGGCGCGCTTAATAAAAGCGATCTTTTGCCGCTAACCCGCGATTTTGCCTTTGTCGTGGATGCGGACCTGCCGGCTGAAACACTGGTCCGGGCGACCAAAGGGGCCGACAAGGCGCTGATCGCCGAGGTTAACCTCTTTGATGTTTATCAGGGCAAAGGCGTACCGGAGGGCAAAAAATCACTGGCCATCGAAGTCACTATCCAGCCCAAAGACGCTACACTCACCGATGCGCAGATCGAGGCCCTTGGCAATGCCATCATCGCCAAGGTCGAAAAAGCCACCAACGGGGTGCTGCGGGGATAGAGGCACTGGATATTCATCCTTCGGGCGCGCTCAGGATGAGGAATATATAAAGCAAACCTCGTGCTGAGGGATTGCAGGGCAATCGTCTCGAAGCATGGAGAAGCGACCACCGTTACACGCCTGTCATTACCGGGCCTGTCCCGGTAATCCGGTAAAGAGGCTCGACTGGATACCGTTTTGCAACGGTATGACGAAAACCTGCATATGACAGCTTGCCATTGCTTGCACTCACAAGCCCTGCGACAGACCGCCGCCACAATCACCATGGCCAATTAGTAACAAATGTTATAATGCCGATATTATGAGCAAGCATGATGACAAGCCATTTGCGGCGGACGCGTATTTTCTTGGCCCAAAATCCGAAAACGGATCGTGGGTGCGCGGCGAGTTTCAGGCCATACTGGATCACTGGTTCGACTGGCGGCGATCACTTTTTGCTGATGACCCGGAGGCGATAAGTCCGGCGCGGCGTGTATCAACAGAGTTTTTACGCGAACGCGAAGTGCTGGGTCAGGAATTGCGCAACCTGCTGGTTATGCTGCAATCCGAAGTGCCAAAATTCACCCCTCGCTATATCGGTCATATGGTATCCGAGCTGTCTTTACCGGCATTATTTGGCCACTTTTCCCTACTTTTGCACAATCCCAATATTACCTCGCGCGAAGTGGCAAAAGTGGGCGCGCGGATGGAGTCCGAGGCCATAGCCATGTTGGCCACTATGGTCGGATTTGATCCAAAGCTGGCGCAGGGGCATTTTACCGGCGGTGGCACCATGGCAAATTTCGAGGCCGTGTGGCGGGCACGTTACCGGCTGGATCATGCGCTCTCTCTGGCACTGGTGCTGGCCGAGCGCGATGGTGATGCACTGGACCCGTTTATGGCGGCGCATATGGGCTGGCGCGAATTTGAACGCCTGCGCGATGAACGCAAAGTGGGCGAGGCGCAGTTACGGGCAGCCAGTATGGTGCTGGGCAATCCTTTTTCGGTGGCAAAACGCATAAGCCTTTGCACGGACCGGGATTATCTGGGGCCGGTGTTGATCACGCCCGGAAACAAGCATTTTTCCTGGCAGAAGGCGGCCAATCTTTTTGGGCTGGGCGAGGATTCGTTCTGGAATACACCATTAGATAAAGAGGGGCGTGTGGATCTGGGTGCCCTTGCCGCCCGCATTGAGGAAGCGCGGGATCTGGGGCGTCCGGTATTGTGCCTGACCAGTGTGGCCGGCACCACCGAGGCGGGTGAGATTGACCCCGTCGACAAGATCGCCGACATGCTGGATGCCTTGAAAGAACAAAATATCCATATCTGGCACCATGTGGATGCGGCCTATGGCGGATTTTTCTGCACGCTTTTGGGTGGCGGGACCGAAAAGGTTTTGCTGCCGGCACAACGCAAGGCACTACGCGCGATCTCGCGGGCGCAATCGGTAACGATCGATCCACACAAGCTGGGCTATGTGCCATATTCCTGCGGGGCTTTTATCACCCGTGATGAACATGCTTATCGCGCCTCCAGCTTTCAGGCCCCTTATATTGATCGCGCCGATGCAGACGATAAATGGCGGTGCACACTGGAAGGTTCGCGTTCCGGTGCCGGGGCAGCGGCCACCTGGCTCACCGGCAAAACCCTTGGCTTTGATCATGATAAATTTGGTAAAATCATTGCGGCAGGCATTCAGGCGCGTAAAGACTTTACGGTGGCCCTGCAAAACGCCAATACGCTGGCTTGCCCGCTGTCTCCTGCGGATACCAATATATTGTGTTTTTCACTGGCCAGACCGGGCGAGAAATTAAGCCTTTCAAACCAGAGAACACTGGACGTCTATTCCAAATTTCAGGCGCACCCGGATTTCTCTGTCTCCAAAACCGTGTTGAGCGCACAAAGCTATGGTGCGTTGATTGAACACCATGTGGCCAGTTATGGCGGCATACGTGATGCAGACGATCTGGCGCTCTTGCGGCTGGTGTTTATGAACCCGTTTTGGGCCAATCCTGACACCCGTGATCAGCTCACCCCGCAATTCATGAAACGGCTGGCTGATTTTACAGTGAATTGATTTTTTCGACGGAATTTTTCCCACGCCTCGTTAGAGAAGGGTCGATGGCGGGGCAAATGCTCATGACTAAACCTGCTGCGATAGAGGGACGTTGGCAAAGGAAAAATATCATGTTGTTAACTCCAGGAAAATCATCTCGATATATGACGGTCGCACTGGTGGCCCTTGGCATTTCGGCTCTGACTGCTATGCCGTCCATGGCGCACGGCAGAAATCATCATGTCAAGCATGTGAATGTGAAGATCAATCTGGGTGGTGGAAATGGCCACCATTATTACCGCCCGGTGCCTGTGGTTTATGTCGCACCGGTGGTGCGGTCCTGCACCCGATGGCGCAAAGATGGATGGTTTCGCGGGCATTCTGCGCTGGTATCCAATCGGGTTTGTTTTGACGTCTATGGAAATCCCATAGTGCAACCAGGCACGAAACGTCTGGTGCATTATTATTAACGCACCCCCTGCCTGAACCTTAAACAGCCCCGGCCATTGGCCGGGGTTTTCTTCTGCCTTGTGGAAAATTAACTGTTATCTGTCCGTCCAAAGCGCTAAACAAATGCGTGTTTAATAAAGGGGGTTTTTATGCGTAAAATTTTTCTCACTGGTGCGGCTCTATCCACACTTATGATGGCAGCATCCTGTAATGGCCCAAAGGCGCCGGCGGAAAAAACCGGTAAAGCCGAGATGGTAAAAAAGGAAGCCCCAATGAGTGAAAACACGCTGCTGGCCGAATGGAGTGGCCCGTATGGTGGCACACCGGCATTTGACAAGGCCAGGTTAGAGGATTTGAAGCCTGCACTGGAAACCGGCATGGCGAATAACCTGGCTGAAATTGATGCCATAACCGCCAATGCAGACGCGCCGACCTTTGAGAATACCATTGTGGCACTGGAACGTACGGGCCGCGATTTGAACCGGGTGTTTACCTATTGGGGGATTTGGTCCTCCAATATGTCCAGCCCGGCATTTCGCGCCATTCAGGGTGAAATGGCCCCAAAACTTTCCGAGTTTGGCTCTAAGATCACGCAAAACCCGGCTCTATTTAACCGCGTTAAGGCGGTTTATGACGGTGACGAGATGAAATCCTTGCGCCCGGACCAGAGGCGTCTGGTGCAACTGACCTATGATGGGTTTGCCCGCAATGGCGCAACGCTTTCAGGCAAGGACAAGGCCCGTTATGCCGCAATCAATTCAAAACTGGCGGAACTGCACACCAGGTTTGGCAATAATGTCTTGGCCGATGAAGAAGGCTATGTGACCTATATCGCCGAGGACCAGCTTGGCGGCCTGCCGGACAGCTTTGTCGCCGCTGCGGCGGCAGCGGCCAAGGCCCGCGATCATGAGGGCGAGTATGCTATTACCAATACCCGCTCATCCATGTCACCATTTCTAACCTATTCTGATGTGCGCGACCTGCGCGAGAATGTCTGGCGCACCTACTATAATCGTGGCGATAATGGTGATGAGCACGACAACAATGCCATCATCAGGAAAATTCTCGAATTGCGTAATGAACGGGTGCATTTGCTGGGTTATGAAAATTATGCCTCATGGCGGCTTGAAAACCGCATGGCCAAAACACCGAAGCGGGCGCTGGACCTGATGGAAGCCGTCTGGCCTGCTGCGCTGGCGCGGGTCAAAGAAGAAGTGGCCGATATGCAGGCAATCGCCGATGCAGAGGGTGCCAACATCACTATCGAGCCTTGGGATTATCGCTATTACGCCGAAAAAGTGCGTAAAGCCAAATATGATCTGGACTCGGACGAGGTGAAACAATATCTGCAATTGAGCAAACTGCGCGAGGCCCTTTTCTTTGTCGCTGGCGAATTGTTCAACTTTGAATTTACCGCCTTGCCCGATGGCGAAGTGCCAGTGTTTAACGAAGACATGCACGTCTGGCGCGTAACAGATCGGAATAGTGGCAAGGAAATCGGCCTTTGGTATCTGGATCCTTTCGCCCGCCCTGGAAAACGTTCTGGCGCCTGGGCCACCACCTATCGCTCATACGAAAATATTGACGGGCCGCAAACTGTGCTTGCTTCCAATAATGCCAATTTTATCAAGGGCGCGCCGGGTGAGCCGGTGCTCATCTCCTGGGATGATGCCAGCACGTTGTTTCACGAATTTGGCCATGCGTTGCACTTTTTTTCGGCCAAGGTGGACTACCCAACTTTGAATGGCGGTGTGCGCGATTATACCGAGTTTCAGTCACAATTGCTGGAACGCTGGCTGTCCACCGATAAAGTCATTGATCAATTTCTGGTGCATTACAAAACCGGTGAGCCTATCCCGGCGGCACTGGTGGCCAAGATCAAGGCGGCGGCCACTTTTAATCAGGGCTTTGCCACCACTGAATATCTGGCCTCGGCACTTATGGACATGCGCTATCATACGGTTGACCCCACCGGCATTGATCCGGATAAATTCGAGCGTGAAAACATGATCGCCCTGCACGCACCCAGGGAAATTCCCATGCGTCACCGCAGCACACAATTTGGCCATATCTTCTCTGGAGAGGGGTATTCAGCGGGTTATTACGGCTATATGTGGGCCGATGTGCTAACCTCGGATGCTGCGGAAGCCTTTGCCGAGGCCCCTGGCGGATTTTACGATAAAGAGGTTGCTAAAAGACTGGTGGATAATCTCTTTGCGCCGCGCAATTCCATCGATCCGGCCGATGCCTATCGCGCCTTTCGTGGCCGTGATGCCAAAATCGATGCGCTGATGCGTGATCGTGGTTTCCCGGTACCCAAAAAGGATGGGGACGAGTAAGTCTGGGTTATGACCGCCATTTATGTGGATGCCGATGCCTGCCCGGTTTTTGTGTCCTCATATAGCGGGCGTAAGCACCGCGATAGGACCGGGGAAGACTAATGGTATGACCGCCATTTATATTGATGCCGACGCCTGCCCGGTAAAAGACGAAGTTTTACGCGTTGCTGACCGGCACAAGACGCAGGTTTTTATTGTCTCCAATGGCGGCCTGCGACCCAATCACCACCCGCTGGTGCAAAACATAATTGTGCCAGAGGGACCTGATGTGGCCGATGACTGGATTGCCGAGCGGGCAGGTAAAAATGATGTGGTCATTACTGGTGATATTCCACTGGCCAGTCGCTGTATTGCGACGGGGGCGCGGGTGTTGCAACACACTGGCGAAATATTCACTCCGGAAAATATCGGCCATATTCTGGCCACCCGCGATCTAATGACTGACTTGCGCAGTGCTAATCCGCTCATGCAGGGCAGCGGCAAGTCCTTTACACGCGCCGATCGCTCGCGCTTTTTAGATGCGCTGGAACGTGAAATGCGCGCCGTGGAGTAGTTTATCACCCCAGGAGCTAACTAAACATCTGAACGGTTTTATTTTTGGCAATGGGGGCAATAGAAACTTGAGCGTCCGGATTGAACGATACGTTTAATGGTGCTGGTGCAATTTTCATTCAGGCACGGTTGGTTTTCACGGCCATAGACCGCAAACCGATGTTGGAAATATCCCAGCGCACCATCGGCAGCGGCGTAATCGCGCAAAGTGGAACCGCCAGCTTCAATGGCTTTGGCAATGACATCACGAACTGTGGACACCAGTTTGTCGAGGCGTTGTTCGCTAATACGTTTTGCTAGGGTCTTGGGGTGGATGGCGGCCCGAAAAAGCGCTTCGCAAACATAGATATTGCCAAGTCCGGCCACGATGCGCTGGTCCAGTAATGCCGCCTTGATGTTCTGGCTTTTCCCGGCCAGTATTTCTTTTAGCCATTGGGAAGAGAAGTGATTTCCCAGTGGTTCCGGGCCAAGGCCCGCCAGAAAACGATTGGCCTCAAGAGCATGGCTGGGGGCCAGATCCATAAAGCCAAAGCGGCGCGGATCGTTATAGATAATGCGATGCTGGTTGCTTAGAGAAAATATGACATGATCATGGGCAGGGTTGGTATCGGCAGGCGGTTCTGCGCCGGGGGCAATAATGCTAAAGCGGCCCGACATGCCCAGATGGGCAATCAGGGTTTCATCAGTGCTTAATCCGATCAGAAGATATTTTGCCCGCCGATGAAGGCGCAGCACATTCGCGCCGGTGATCCGCTGGCAAAAATCCGGTGGAAAGGCAAAACGCAAATTGGGCCGATTGATTTTGGCGGCGCTAATTTTCACGCCTTCCATGACCGGGGCGAGGCCAGTGCGGACGGTTTCAACTTCAGGAAGTTCGGGCATAATGTCTCAGGCTATAGCGCAGTGCGGCGCGGGGGGCTATGGTCCATTTCATGCGTAGCGAAAATCACCATACCGATCCTGAAGAGGGCACAACTTCCTTTGGTTTCAAAACCGTTGGGCGTGAGCAAAAGGCGTCACTTGTGCGCGGTGTATTTGACAAGGTGGCAGACAATTATGATCTGATGAATGATCTGATGTCTGGCGGTGTGCATCGGTTATGGAAAGACATGGTCATTACGCGGGCCAATCCACAACCGGGCGAAATGTTACTGGATGTGGCGGGGGGAACAGGTGATTTATCCCGGCGCTTTATCAAAAAAGCCGAGATGGTTCGCCAGCGACGTGGCGGTAAACCCGCCCATGCCATTGTTTGTGATATTAATGCGCAAATGCTGATTGCCGGCTTGCAGCGTGGCACAGATGAACATCTTAGCTGGGTGTGCGGCGATGCGGAACATCTGCCTTTGCCGGATTCTTGCGTAGATGCGGTGACGATCAGCTTTGGCATTCGCAATGTGACCAATAAGGTGCAGGCGCTAAAGGATATGCGCCGTGTATTGCGTCCTGGCGGGCGGTTTTTATGCCTGGAATTTTCAAAACCGGTAAACCAGGCCATACAAAAACCTTATGATTTATGGTCATTTCACGCCATTCCCCGTCTGGGACAATTATTTGCCAAAGATCGTGAGAGCTATCAATATCTGGTGGAAAGTATTCGAAAATTCCCCGATCAGGAGCGCTTCGCCACGATGATGAAAGAAGCTGGCTTTATCCATGTTGGCTATACCAATTATTCTGGCGGCGTTGCTGCCTTGCATACCGGGTGGGCGATTTAAGTAATGGGACTGGCAACGGTTTTTCGGCTGGCGCGGGCCGGGCTGGTTCTGGCCCGTCATGATGCCATTTTGCCCCGTGAATATCAGGCCATTCTGCCTTTGCCTGCTCGTCTTATGGGTCAAATGGCACGTCTTTTCAGCCAAAAAGCTCAAGGTGGTCCGGGTGAGCGCCTTGCCCGTGCGCTGGAACAATTAGGGCCAAGCTATGTAAAATTTGGCCAGTTTCTGGCCAGTCGCGGTGATATTCTCACCCCGGAGATTGCTGATGGCCTGGCGGGGCTGCGCGATAAAATGCCGCCCTTTTCCATGGAAGAAGCGAAGCAGGCTTTGTCCGACACTTTTGGTGATCGCAGTGAAGCCCGGTTTGCCGGACTGGAAGAACCGGTGGCGGCGGCCTCCGTGGCGCAAGTGCATCCCCTGTGCCTGCCCGATGGCACAAAGCTGGCGGTGAAGATTTTACGCCCCGGCATAGAGGAGCGCATAGCCAAAGATATAGAGGCCATGGCGCTGGGCGCGCGCCTGATCGAGCGGTTTTTACCCGCATCAAAACGGCTGGAGCCACAAAAATTTGTGCAAAAACTGTCCCGCTCACTCATGCTGGAAATGGATTTGCGCATGGAGGCTGCCGGGGCATCAGAACTGGGCGAAATTTTTGATACGCAGAGCGGTGTGGTCATCCCGGAAGTTGATTGGAGCCGCACAGGACTACGTGTGTTCACCATGACCTGGCTGGATGGCATTGCGCTGAGCAACCCATTAGCTCTACAGGAAAATGGGCTGGACCGGGTGCGACTGGCCAAAATCGTCACCGGCAGTTTTTTGCAAAGCGCGCTCGATCACGGTGTTTTCCATGCGGACATGCACGAAGGCAATTTGTTTGCGTTAAAAGGCAACCGGCTTGGTATGGTTGATTTTGGTATTATTGGCCGCATCGGACCGGCGCAAAGGCGCTATCTTGCTGAAATTCTCTATGGGTTTTTACGGCGCGATTATCGCCGCGTAGCCGAGGTGCATTTCGAGGCCGGCTATGTGCCTGAAGAACACGCGGTAGATGATTTTGCCCAGGCCTTGCGCGCCGTGGGCGAGCCGATATTTGGCAAAACCGCTAAAAATGTCTCTATGAGCCACCTTTTGTTGCAACTTTTTGATGTTACGGCGCAGTTTGATATGCACCTGCGCCCTGAACTGGTTTTGCTGCAAAAAACCATGGTGCAGGTGGAAGGGGTCGCCCGTATGCTGGACCCGGATCATGATTTGTGGGGCACAGCGGCCCCGGTGGTCGAGAACTGGATCCGCCGCGAGCTTGGCCCGGAAGGCATGATAAATGATGCCTATGACACTTTGCGTGAGCTGCACCGGGTTATGGCCGCGCTGCCGGTGGCCATTGAAAATGGCACACAGATTTTAACAGATGCCCGTATGAATGGCCTGAAGCTAAGCGAAGACAGCATGGCGCAGATTGCATCGCTTAAAGCACATCGTAATCGCTGGGGTCGGCGGGCCTTGGTGGTGCTGGCGATCAGCGGTGCGTTGATTGCCGCAAAGCTATGGCTATCATAACCGGCAAGTGGTGAGGGGAAGACTATGACGTTAAATAGCAACAACCAGAATATTAAAGGCGTAACCGTCGTCAATCACCCATTGGTGCAGCACAAGCTCAGTCTGATGCGGCGCCGGCAAAAGAGCACAGCCGAATTTCGCGCACTGCTGGAAGAAACCGCCATGCTGCTCGGCTATGAAGCCATGAAGGATCTACCTACTGAGCTTCGCGATATTGAAACGCCGATCTGCGCCACCAAAGCCCCGGTATTATCGGGCAAGAAGCTCTGCTTTGTTTCCATATTGCGCGCCGGGGAAGGGTTGTTGGGGGCCATGTTGCATCTGGTGCCATCGGCTCGCGTTGGCCATGTTGGCCTCTATCGTGATGAAAAAACCCTGCTACCTGTGGAATATCTGGTTAAAATGCCAAAAGATATGAGTGCACGCACGGTCATTGCCCTTGATCCCATGCTGGCAACCGGCAATTCGGCCATTGCGGCGATTGACCGTATCAAGGAGGCCGGGGCGCGCGACATTCGTTTTGTGTGTCTGCTGGCCGGGCCGCCGGGTGTTGAAAATCTACGCAGAGCCCACCCGGACGTGCCGATCATTACGGCGGCAATCGATGAGAAGCTAAATGAAAACGGCTTTATCGTGCCCGGCCTTGGGGACGCAGGCGATCGCCTGTTTGGCACGAAATAAAGACCGGGTTAATTATCACCATTGGTATTATTCTCATTGCGTCTTATGGCCGCGACCAGGGCTTGCAAATCCTGTTGCGCCCGGCGGGTGGCTTCGGCCATGCGGGCCTGGGCTTCGGGCGAAATGTCAAAACCGCCATCGGCATTACGAGTGATCCCTGAACCAGAAGTGCGCTTTGGGTCGTCTTTGGTATCAGCATTTTGGTCCGGTGCTGCCTCGGCCTGAATACCAGCGTTAAGCTGCGCGCGTTTGGTCAACAGGGAAGTGACCCTTGCGCCTTGCGCCTTTTCGTCTGCGCTAAGGCTGGCCGAACTTGTGCGGGCTGGCGGGAGTTTACGGGCAGTGTTTACCGCCCGCGCCGTTGGCGCGCGCCCTTTTATGCCGGACAGCACGATCAGGCGGGTAATGCGGGCATTCCCTTGCGCATCCTTTCTGGTTTCGAAGGCATAATCCGCGCTTCGCATTAGACGCGGTAAAATATCTTCAAGGCTGCCTTCAAACTTGCCGGTGATCATCGGATCATCACGTAGCTTGGTTGTGCCACTTACTTTGATCCCGACCTTGTTCGCGATCGCCTTCAATACCCCGGTCAGCGGCTCGTTCTGAGCGTCTATCTGCCAATTTGCCCCCGTTATTGACTGGATTTGAACGTCTGCCAAGGCAGCGGTGCCGCTTAGCGCAAGCCCAAAGGCGCCAATGATTATGTTCCTGATCCGGTTTTGCATCACGGCTCTCCTGCATTTATTGTTGTGTCATTATATACATGAATAATGACGCTGCAATGAACGCAAATCCTCCGCTTAGGGTGCCGTGCGCACGGCCACAGAGGTGGCACCGCGCAATGCAGACCCTTCCTTAAACTGGGCGATAATACGTTTTTTTGCAAAATCGGCTATAATCGGTGCTGTTTCAGTGACAAAGAAACCAAATGTCGCCGTTTCGTCTTTGGCCAGGGTTCGGTCCACAGTGGCCGAAGGTGGAGACTTGCAGGCCCCGGTGGTCGGCACGGTTTCACAAACCGTTGTAGTCGCGGTGACCGAGGCAGAACTATTGACACCTGAGGCCGTGATGGTGCCTGCTTTGCCAATATTGCTGACAGAAACGGCAAAAACCCCGGTGCCGCCGCCCGTGTCCACGATCCCGGTTGTGCCCAGCGCAATGACATCCATCACATCACCGGCTGAAGCGGTAAACGACAAGGTGTTCAATTTGGCAATGGACTCAGCCGATTGCCGGTTGTCACAGGAAAACTCAATCGCCAGATCCGCTCCGGTGAAAGTATCAAAGGAAAATACGGGAACGAAACCTTCATAAACGGCACCAGGCGTGATTGAAAATATAAAGTTTTGCGCTGCGCCTGCCGGAATATCAACCGGCGTATCTGGTGTGCCGGTCAGGGCGTTGGCAGGACTGGTGGTTTGAAAACTGAACTGTCCAGGACTGGCGCCAGGTAATTCCAGCTTGCACCCGGTGGCCGTGCCAGCACCAGCCGGATTGATCACAACGGCAAAAGCGGTAGCGGTGGCGTCAGATTTGATCGAGCGGCTGACCGGTAGAACAGATGATACCACGCGAGGCTTTGCCGTATTGAACAAGCCAACATTTTTGCCTTGCTCACGGATAGAACGGGCTGCATCGGCACCGGCGGTGCCACAGGCTGTGGTTGATCCAGCGCCACCGGGATCCGTGCATTTGGCCAGATCAGGATTGGAATAAAAGCCAAGCCGGGTTTCACCAGTGCCGGAACTGGTTCCCATAATGCTGCGAAAATCACCATCGACCCGGTGCCCATGGGAATAGCTGAAAACGCCATCTGCCGATGTCGTCGCCAGATCGTGTTGTGTGCCCATATTATGGCCAATTTCGTGAGACATGGTAAATACGGAACACAGGCTGAAGGAGCCACTTGGTGGGGCATCAATGTCTTTATTATCGCTGACCGTATTAAAACCAAAAGGCGAGGAAGCTGCGGTTATGGTATGCGAGCCGCCAGTGCCCAGAACAAATCCTGTGCCGCATGAACTGTGGGTCGATTTCTTGAAACGGCGGATATAGGTGACAATGTCTATGCCTTTGGCGGCCTTGATGGCGGCGACGCCGGAAAAGTCTCCATCGGCATTGGTGGCACCATCTTTGAGGTCGGTAAGCGTATCGCCATTGGATTTTGTCATGGTGCCGGTGACTTCACTGATATGCACAAGATTGGCACGAACGCTGGTCAGGCTGTCAATCAGGGCGGTATCAAAAAGCTGCACCAGAAATTGCAAACGGGCGGAAAGGCCAAGGCCCCATTTGTCGCGCATACTGGAATGATAAAATACACCGACATCAACTGTGCCAATAGAGCCTACAGCAGCTGGCCGGGCAAGACCGTTATGGTTTGCTGGTTCCTTAACACTGATGGCACCGGTCGGCGGAATAATGCCATCCTCACCAAAATCAACTTCATTAATGCCGTTCGCCGAAGTTGAATAAAGAATATACCCCGTTGCATTTTTGGCGGGTTCAATCAGATAAAGCTGGTTGCCATAGGTGATAGCGGCAAAGGTAAAGCCATTAACCTCGGTCATGACGATACGGCCACGCTCTGCGCCTTTTCCGGCCCAGCCCAGCCATGATTTGCCACCAAGGTCATGACCTTTGATGACTTCCAGTTGGGCTATCAGGTTTTTACCGCCGGGAAGAAATACCTGCGCTTCACTGCCAGGTTTCATGGCAAAAATAATGTCGGAGCGTAACTGGATCGATAACTGATCCGATATGGCTGACGTTTTTTCAGCTGGCTGGATATCGGAAGCCGCCGGTGTTTTATCACTGAGTTGCCAAAGCGAATCCGCCAGTGCTGTCTGGCTGCCAAACAGGCTGAAAAGCAGAATGGTGGTAAAAAAACGTAGCATGATTTTTCCCCGTAACGGTATTTGCGGTAGTCCCTTATTCACATTAAACAGGCCTCACGCCTATCAGAATGCTGGATTTCTTGATGAAGCATACATGATTTTGGTAATTTTACCTACATTTTTTGCCCGAAGGGTGAAAAACATGCTCATTTGCCAAAATAAAACATGCTTGGCCATATTGTGATCATGATCAGACTTGAGAAAGCATAGCGACTGATTTAGGCTTGATACACGTTAAAGTTTAAGTGACTCTGTGTTCTTAGTTGCTCCTCACCCGCCGCGCAGATTTGATTTGAAGGAATGTCCATGTTTATGCGTTTTTTGACCAGTATTTTAGTGTTTGCCATGCTGACCTCCGGGGTCCTGGCTCAATCCGGGGCACCATCTTCGAAAATATTACTTAAAGGGCATTCCGCTGAACGGGCAGCCGCCGGGGAACGGGTGCGGGTCGTGGTCGGATTTTCCCTGCCGCAAAATGATTGGCCTGAAGGGCAAAGTGAAAGCGCAGGTCAGCGGCGCGACATGATTGCCATTACGCATGATTCGGTGATGTCTGATGTCTTTGGGCAGGCAATACATGATGCTTCCAATGCCTCCAGCCTGATCATCGCAAAGGACCGCCCAACCAT
>JAJFFP010000082.1 GCA_021776595.1 Robiginitomaculum sp.
TTATGGGTTTGACAGGAAAAGCCAATCTGCGGCGCAAATGCGTCTCGCATAGGGATAAACCTGTGCTTCACCGCATTTGCTGGCATCTTGACCTTCCCTGTCAAACAGAATTGTATAAAATTAATAGGTCCTGACCCTAGCTCACCAATTGGGCGCGCATTTGCTGACGGAGCACATCGATAGGGGCAAAACTATCGCTTTTTCCCTGGCGGAAATGCCAGAAGGTCCAGCCATTACAGGCCGGGGCGTGCTGCACGGCGGCACCTACCTGATGGATGGAGCCACGGTTTTGCCCATTGGTGATAGAGCCATCGGGGCGGACGCTGGCAATGCGCCGTCTTTGTGGGCAAAACAGTTTATCACCGGCGTGCAATAGACCGGCTTCCACTACCGCCCCAAAGGGTATGCGCGGCATGGCTTTTTTGCAGGGCGTGACCTCCAGGTCCTTGCCTTGCGGTTCGCTAATCGCATCAATGCGGTTTTGCGCCACTTCGACATAGGTTGCATCCTGCTCGATCCCGATAAATTGCCGCCCCAGCTTTTTGGCCACAGCCCCGGTGGTCCCGGTGCCGAAGAACGGATCCAGCACCACATCACCCGGATTGGTGGTGGCCAGAATGACCCGGTGCAATAAGGATTCGGGCTTTTGTGTCGGGTGCGCCTTGGTGCCTTCCTGGTTTTTGATACGCTCATGACCGGCGCAAATTGGCAAATTCCAGTCGGAACGCATTTGCACCCCGTCATTGAGCATTTTCATGGCTGGGTAATTAAACGTATATTTTTTCTGCTTACGGGATTTGAGCGCCCAGATCAGGGTTTCATGAGCATTGGTAAAGCGGGTGCCCCTGAAATTGGGCATGGGATTGGATTTGCGCCAGATCACATCATTCATGCACCAGAATCCGGCGTCCTGCAGTATCCCGCCAATGCGAAAAATATTGTGATAGGAGCCCATCACCCAGATGGCGCCATCATCTTTCAGCAAGCGCCGCGCCGCCTCCAGCCATTTCCAGGTAAAGAGATCATAATCGTCAAAATCACCGATCTGGTCCCAGCTATCAGTAACTGCTTCCACCCTGGAATTATCAGGCCGGTGCAGATCGCCGCCCAATTGCAGATTATAGGGCGGGTCAGCAAAAATCAGGTCCACACTATTTTCCGGCATGGCTTCCATGGCGGCAACACACTCATCGTGCAGTATTTGATTTAACGGCAGTTCAGTCATAACGATTCACCCGAATTTATCTGAGCTGAATCGTGCGCCGCTTCGGTTTATGAGAGCTTAAAAGGCATAGTAAACAAGGCGTTAAAAGTTATGGTTAACAAGGCCTTACCTTTACTGCTGCCGCCACCGGCGCAAAGGAAAAGCGGTGTATCGGGCAGGGGCCAAGGCTTTGCAGCGCCGCTTTATGCACCTTGGTCATATAGCCCTTGTGCGCCGCAAAACCATAACCGGGATAGGCAATATCCATTCTCATCATCAATTGGTCGCGGGTCACTTTGGCGATAATCGAGGCCGCCGCGATAGACAGGCTGATCCCGTCCCCACCGATTACGGCCTGCGCCGAACACGGCACGTCCTGAGGCAGGCGGTTGCCATCAATCAGGGCATGGTCTGGCACAATGGGTAATCCCAACATAGCGCGGCGCATGGACACCATGCTGGCATGAAGGATATTGCGCCGGTCTATCTCCTCCGGTTCCGCCAGTCCAATGCCGATAAGTGCGTGTTTTTGTAACGCCGCAAACAATAATTCACGCTTTTTGGTGGTCAGTTTTTTTGAATCATCCAGACCGGCAGGGATATGCGCCGGATCAAGAATGACCGCTGCGGCCACCACCGGCCCTGCCCCCGGCCCGCGCCCGGCTTCATCAACCCCGCAAACCTTGCCGCCAAGATGTTTTTCAAAATTAAAATCGGGCAATATTTCTTTCCAGTGCTAAACATTCGCGTGACTTGGTGCTTCTTTAAGACCATTACCATTTTTAGCCAATAAGAGGGGGCATATGAAAGCCGCTCGACCAGTTTCCATCCTTATGTTTGCACTGGCAAGTGCTGGACCCGGACGTGGCGATGATGAACACCCCCCCATCATTGTTACCGCCACGCGCAGCCCCCTGCCAATCCGTGAATATGCAGGAAGTGTGGAGGTGCTGGATAAAGAAAGACTGGATGAGATTGCGGCGGTGCATCCAGCCGAAGCCCTTAATGAAGTAGCCGGGGTCAATATTCACCGTGGCAGTGGGCAGGAGCATTTAACCGCCATTCGCTCACCAGTATTGACCGGAGGTGCCGGGGCAGGCTCTTTCTTATATCTCGAAGATGGTGTGCCCTTGCGCGCCGCCGGGTTTGCCAATGTGAATGGCCTGTTTGAAAGCATGATTGAACTGGCAGACCGGGTAGAAGTGACCAAAGGCCCCGGCAGTGTGCTTTATGGGTCCAACGCCGTGCATGGTTTGATTAACATTCTTTCCCCGGCACCAGATAAGGGATTTTCTTTTGATATTATTGGCAATGAAGATGGTTATGCCCGTTTGAAACTGGCCAAAGGTGCTGGTTTTCTAAATGGCCGGATAGGCCTTGCCACCAGCCTGACCAGCGATCCGGGCTTTCGCGCCGATTCCGGTTTTGATCAGCAAAAAGTGCAAATCCGTCATGATATGCAAAAGGGTAAATGGCGTTTCAAATCCATTGCCAGTTTTCAAAACCTCAATCAGGAAACCGCAGGGTTCGTGCGTGGCCCCGATGCCTATAAAAATCCGGTCCTTGCCAGGGGCAATGATTTTCCCGAAGCCTTTCGGGATGGCAAAACTGCCCGCTTTGCCGTCCATATGAAACGCGCGACAGGGGGCGGCTCCACCCTATCCCTTATTCCATATGTGCGCTGGGTGGACCTTTCATTTTTACGCCATTTTGTGCCGGGGCAAGCCAATGAGGATAGCGGCCATAAAAGTATTGGCTTGCTCACCAGCCATAAAGGCACTTTGAAAAACAGCCAATACATCATCGGGCTGGATAGTGAATTTACCAGAGGTTTTGTGCGGGAATTTCAAAATGGCCCACGGGTGTTTTCGTTTATTCAGGGCGAGCACTATGATTATCACGTCAATGCCAGCGTGATTTCGCCATACCTTCAAACCCGGCATGATCTTTCCAGAAATACAAAGCTAACCCTTGGGGCGCGCGCCGATTACACCTTTTATGATTACCGGAACAACATCAATAATGGCAGTTTTGGCCGGTTTTTACGCATAAATGATCGCCAGGATGATTACCTGACCATTACGCCAAAAATTGGCCTTACCCATGAAGTCAATCAAAACATCAGCCTCTACAGTCGCCTGGCACGGGGCAGCCGGGCACCACAGATCACTGACCTGTATAGCTTGCAGATCAATCAGCGTGCGGGTGAAATCAAGGCCGAAAAACTGGATTCTCTGGAAGCTGGCATGAAAGGCAATTTGTCTGGAATTCGCTTTGAAGCGGCCGCCTTTTTGATGCGCAAGAACAATTTTTATTTCAGAAACGCCAACGGATTTAACGTCAGTGACGGCAAGACCCGCCACAAGGGGGTGGAAGTCAGCTTTGCCGCCCCGCTGGGCCGTCATTTTGACCTAAGCGGAGCTTTTACCCTGGCCAGCCATACTTATGCTTTTAGCGATATCGTCAGCTCGCCTTCCAGCTCCATCAATAAAGGCAATCAGGTTGACAGCGCGCCCAAAACCCTGGGGCAATTGCAACTTGCCTTGCGCCCCACCATACGCTCATCACTGTCTGTTAAATGGCAACATGTTGGTAAATATTTCACCGATCCTGGCAATACCGCCCGCTACCCAGGCCATGATGTTTTCACTCTACGCAGCCATTTTGTTCTCAGCGACAAGATAACTATTTATGGCCGTATCGATAATGTGCTGAACACACGATACGCCGATCGCGCCGACTTTGCCTTTGGCACCGAGCGCTATTTCCCGGCCCGCCCCAGAACGCTGTTCTTCGGGCTGCGGTTCAAGTCCTGACCCTGGGGTTTGCGTTTCTCTATCCTTCGAGGCCCGCAAAAGGCGGGCACCTCAGGATGAGGTTAGAGCTTATTTACTACGGCCTCATGTTGAGGTGGCGCACAGCGTCCTCCAAGCATGGAGGGCACCATACCCCGATATTACCCCGACAGCGCCCCTGTTGGATAAGTTTTAGCTAATCCCCCACCCAAATACACATTCGTGTCATCCCGGATTTAGTCCGGGGTCTATAGGGCCTATGGGTATTCACTTTGGATCCCGGATCAGGTCCGGGATGACAGCGGATATGTTATCCTGTGCAATAGACATCAAGGGTCACTCACCACCCCTTAATGACCCTCACACTGACTCTCAAAACCCCCTTAATTGATACAAAACGCGCTTTTATGGACCCTTAAATCAGGCTAATTGACCCTTATTATCCCTCATAGATGCGAGGATATTTTTGGTTTACACACATGCCCACTGAGCAAGCTATAATGGGGCAATTTGAATACGGGATTATTCGGTAATTGCCAGATCCTGGGTAACGGTTTTTCTAATCAGATGCGTGGCGGCATCGGCACCAGAGGGTAGGTCGGTACTATGGATTAGCGGACCAAAGGTCAGGTCAAAGCCGGTGCCGGCCTTGTTCAATAATTCATGAAACAAGGTTATATCCCGCAATTCGCCGCTCAGAACACAAAAGAGATAATACATCAACGAGTTTCTGGCGCAAAGGTGCAAGGGCGCTATCGGCGCCTCATATTTTCTTGCCAGTGTGGTGGCGGTGGTTTGCCAAGGCTGGTCCTGTAATCCGTTTATGGTCAAGGCGGCCAGTTTCCCGGAAGGAAACATGATGATGCAACGCTCATCCTTCATGGCCCGCTTAACCCCCAAAAGTGTGGCGCGCGCTGTTTCCCGGCTTCGTTTTTCGATCACCCATTCCACCGGAATGATCAGGTCAGCGCCTTTTGGCACGACACGCAAGGCATCAGCATTGGCCAGAAAAACAATATCCGGTCGATGGGTTTTGAGAGCCGCAAACACCGCCACCCCATCGGCAAGACCGGTCGGGTGATTGGCAATCACCACCAGGCGTCCGGTTTTTGGGATATGGTGCCGGCCTTCAATGTTGAGTTTCAGGGTCAGCATTTCTGATACTTTATCAAAAGCCTCAAAGCCGCCAAGCCCTGCTATCTGATCAGCCATGGCCCGCGCCGCGCCGTAACCAAGGGCGCGATAGAGCCAAGGGCGCAATACAGGCCATAGCACCCTGTTACGCCGCAGGGAAAGACAACGCTCTTCGATCAGCTGATCAACTATGTGTGGCAGTTCATTCACAGGTCCGGCTTTCATGACGATAACCTTACTTTGGTTTAATTAGGGGATGGCGTCAAAGCCAGTAAAGTAAATAACGATAGATAAGGGGAATTCATGATGAGATGGATATTATGGCTTGCTCTGCAGGGATTGATTGCAAATGGAGCATTGGCACAATCAAGTAATCAGGCCAGTGGTCCGGCAAAACCGGCCTGTTCGGAAGCCGAATTCAGACAACTGGATTTCTGGGTTGGCGATTGGGATTTGTGGTATGATCAGGGACCGGACAAGCCAAGGGGAAAAGCCAGTAACCGCATCACCAAAAATGAATTTGGCAATTGCGTGATAACCGAGCATTTTTCCATGCCTGGCTTTAGTGGCAGCAGCTTTTCCATTTTCCATAAACCCGTTGGCAAATGGCGCCAGACCTGGGTCGATGACCAGGGCGGTTATTATGATCTTATTGGTGGTCCGGCACCAAAAGGGGCAGGCTATGATTTTGCTCTGGAACTGGTTCACCCTGAAGGTGTAAAAGCGCCATATTTACGTATGATCTGGCAGGTGCAGGACGAGGATCATCTCACCTGGCGCTGGCAAAGTCATAAAAGCGATGCCAAAGACTGGCGGGATAACTGGGTCTTGCATTATGTCCGCAAAGGAAGCCAATAAACACTTTTATTGTTCTTTGGCAGTATCAATGCCCGGTGTGCGCACCAGCGGCCAGATAAGTTGTTCGGCGGCGGAAATTTCCGGCAGGTTTTCGACCCCGAACTCTTTGGGATATTGGCGACTTATTTTTGCTGTGCCAAACAGCACATCCCAGAAGAAAAGAAAATTACCGAAATTACCCTTGTAATGGGTGATCCCATCCGCCTTGTGGCGGCCATGGTGCATGGAATGGGTTGATGGTGTAGAGATAGTGCGTTCGACCACCCACATGAGCGGCGATAGCCATTTGATACGGTAAATCGCCTGGTCCCAGCGTGTGGAAGAATGTGCGCCCATGATGACAGTGAGTTTGAGGACCAGATACACAGCATAGGTCCAGCCAAAGCCTAGATAGACCAGCACTGCCGATAACCAGATGCCCGGCATCATGGCGTAATAAAAAATATTGTTGCGATAGACAATGCGCACACTCAAATAGCGGGCGTTATGGTGCGGGCGGTGCAAATGATAGAGTTTTGGAAAGGTGTGCGCGGCGCGATGCCACCAGTATTGTGCCATATCATCAAAGATCAGCAGCATGAAAAATTGGGCGACAACCGGTATACCCGCCAGTGCCCCGCGCCAATCTGGCAATGTGGCACCCAATAACCCATTGACGCTAAAAATGATTGCAGGTTGCACCAGTCCCAACAGCACTATGGTGCTAAAAAAATCGACCAGCGCATCGCCTTTGACCGCTTCTTTTTCACGAAAAAAACCACCGCGCAGGGCTTCAAGCAAGGCAAAGGCGAAAAAAATCGCCAAAATGACCAGTTTTACATTCATGTCTGCCCTCCAAAGCGGACAGACAAAACGCCAGCCCCGCTTTACTGGCTAGCATAAACGCTGGCCCCGGCCATTGTAAACTTAGGTTGGATACGATCAGGCAGCGCGTATATTACGCAAAAAGCCTTCAACCTGAGACCGCAAAGTCTCGGCCTGTTTGCCAAGCTCACCGGCGGCATCTACCACATTGCCCGAAGCAGCCCCGGTTTCATTGGCGCCTTCGAGCACCTGAACGATATTGCGCGATACATCCTGGGTGCCAGTGGCAGCTTCCTGGGTATTGCGGGCAATCTCCTGGGTGGCAGCGGCCTGTTCTTCTACGGCGGCATTGATGGCGACCGAGACTTCGTTCATCTCGTCTATGGTTGAACGAATGGCACCAATGGCATCCACCGACTGGCCGGTGATCTGCTGCATGCTCTGGATTTGGCCAGCAATATCTTCTGTGGCTTTGGCGGTTTGCGTGGCCAGTGATTTCACCTCGGATGCCACCACAGCAAAGCCACGCCCGGCCTCGCCAGCTCTGGCAGACTCAATCGTAGCGTTCAATGCCAGCAGATTAGTTTGTTCGGCAATATCGGAAATCATGCTGACCACTTCACCGATTTTTTCGGCGGCTCGTGCAAGAGATTCAATGGTGTCGTTGGTGGCCTGGGCACGTTCCACCGCTTTGCTGGCAATCTCCGTGGAGTGGGAGACCTGCTGGGCGATTTCGCTAACGGAAGCCCCCATTTGCTCGGCAGCGGTGGCCACCACAGAGACATTGGCGGTGGCCTCTTCAGCTGCGGCAGAAACCGTCGTTGATTTTTCAGAGGTGTGTTCAGCGGTTTGGGCCATGGTTTGCGCGGTGGTTTCCAGTTCTGTCGCCGCCGCTGCAACGGATTCTACTATGCCCATGACATTTTGTTCAAACGCGCCGGCAATTTCTTCTATTTCTTTGGCTTTCTGAATTTCAATTTCTTCCAGATAGATCGAAATTGCAAAATCCATATCCAACATGGCGGCCTTGTTAAGGGCGGTCAAATACAAGGCCCGCTTATCAGCCAGCTTGTCCTTGCCCATACCCTTTGAAACAAAAGTTCTGGAAATTTTCTGCGCCAATTCGGTTACAATAAAAGCATAACCGGCAATATACCAGCGAGGCTCCAGCCCCAGCACCGCATGAACCTTGCCGATCCGGCGCACCGATTCAACATAACTGTCATCAAATGTACCATTGGTAATGTTCATCCAGTGCTCAAACTGTTTTTGCCCGGCATGTTTTTTTTGCTGCTCATCACCAAAAAATTTATTGACCTGGGGCCATTGCCCAATGTGATCATAAAACCGGACAAGAATATCTGGCAGCCACTCTTTGATATAAGGCTGAATTTCTCGCAAGGCACCGCCGCAACGCCCACGCTGCAAGTCCATAAATTTTAAACGCTCTTCTATGGCAATGGTATCAGTCATTTAATTTACACCTGTCATTTAGCTCGTGCGTTTCATTCGCAATAGGCGAGTAAAGCGCTATATGATTGTGCTGGGCAGTTGACCTTGATTTGGTTACCAAAACCTTAGCGCGATAATTATTCCTTTACACTACTCTGGATTGCGTTATGACATAAGCTCTATTTCAGATACGTCTAATGTATTGTCATAATGATTATGGCGCTTTTGAAAAGCCCCACACATAATCAATCAGGGAATAAAGCGTTACCGCCGCCGCTATAACGATCAGCACCATGGCGATATTTTCCGGCATATCTGCCATGTATATTACAACCACCCCGATCTGGGCGGCACCTTGCACCACAGCCTTGATTTTACCAGAAAGTCGCGCACCGATACTCACCCCGCGTGAAGCGGCCATAATGCGCGCATAGGCAACGATAATGTCTCGAAACAAAAAAGGGAAGACCAGCCATAATGGCATCCAGCCCGCAGCGGCAAAGGCCAGAAATACGGTCAGGCGATAAAGGCTGTCACACAGGGGATCCAGCGCTTGGCCAAGCCCACTGGCTTGACCAAGCTTGCGGGCCAAAGCGCCGTCCAGCACATCAGAAAGCTCACTGATAACGGCCAGCACCAGAACAATCCACAACAAAGGCGATTGGGTGGCAAGCAAATAGTAAATACCAAAACCCAAAACCACCCGCGACATGGTCAGGAGATTGGGGGCAGAAAATATGCTGCTACTACTTTTCATTTACAGGGTTCGGCCCAATCATCCATTTGTGCGGCAAGCGATAAAAAATCATCAACCTCAACGTAAATTCCATCGGGATTCAGTAACAGCGCGTGTGAAAATGATTGTTTGTTGAGCGCTCTAGAAATCATCACCGCGAAGCCTCCACCCTTCATCTTGCAAACTGCTTTTTCCATATATGCCTTGCTTCCATGATAACGTAAAGAGATTGCATTGAGGCAATCGAGTTTACGCATTGAGGTTAAAGAAAATCGGCGGGGTTGAGCCGCGCTTAGTAATAAGCGGTCTTCATTTAACCATTCAGTATGTAGTGATAAAATTTCCTTGTCCGAAATTTGATGACACATTCGCAATAAATCAATCGAGTATGAATCTATCCAGTGCCGCCCAGGGACATGCTTATTTAACAGCCACAACAATTCTGCTAATACAGGTTTTATACACCCCTTTCCTGTTTTTAATTCAATCACTACATTTACATTACCCGGCAAAGATTCCAGGATTGGCTCAAGCATTAAGAGCGTTCCGTTCTGTTCTTGTGATGCAATTTCCGTCAATGATAATGAATCAAACATGTATTTCGGATGACGCAGGTACAAAAGGGGCTTATCACCCAAGCTGTTCCAGCAAAGGTCCCCTTCAAATGTGGGTTTAGCACCCTTAATTTCCCGACATTGATTGGAAATCGATTTTGCTAATAGAACGCGGTCATTAAGCGCCCTATGAAAAATAACTCTTTTACAACCCTTAAAAAAAGAATTCACCCCTCGACCTCAATCATCTTTTGCACTCAATAGCCGTTGAGATATTTCAACAAACCCACAAGCTGAATCTGCTTCCGTTACGTATTGTGGGTACTCTGCCGTATTGAGTGTATATTTCATTATTCCCTGCACCCCGACCGAATATGGAAATTGACGAAACATGGGCACATCATTTGGGGAATCACCAACATAAATGGTGGTATTCAAAATATCTTTGACTTTCTTGCCTTGCACTTCATACAACCAGCGTTTGAACATCGATAATTTGTCATACAGACCAAACCAGGCATTCACATGGATAGAGCTGACCTTTGCCGTCGCCCCATGTTCTTCAAAACGGGTTTTGATCGCATTGGCCACCTCAACAGAAAGCGGCGGCACGTCTTCGGCAAAGTCCACGGCCACATCACTGGCACGCCAGGGATTATCCTGTGCCAGCGCCGTTCCGGAAAATTCTGCCACAATATCATTGGCAATGAGGTGCAGACGTTCAAGATTAACTTTTCGTTGAGCGGCTTCGTCATGCCAAATCTGATGGATATGTTCGCCATCGCGGTAAAAACACAAAGCCCCGTTTTCCCCAACGACCGCATCCACCGGGAAAAACCTTGCAATCATATCGCACCACCCAGCCGGACGCCCGGTGATCAACACAACACTAAATCCACGTTCTTGCAGTTGATTTAAGGCTGAATAACTTTCGCTTGGCAGATGCCCATCTTCGGTAATGGTATCATCAATGTCAGAAAGTAGCAGATTGACACCTTTGAGGACGGACGTATCAATGTTTGTAAGTGGTTTCATGCCCCATCCTGTTTCTTTATGCTATATCTCTTCAGCGCCTTTGCTTCCAATTTACCAGCAGAAAATTTTAGCAATTCAGCTATCTGATCCGGATTTAAATTAAACGCCTCAGAAATTTCATCTATTGGTATCGCGCGTTGCCGGGTTAAAAGAAAAATCACGACAAAAAAACTAATCCCCGCAGCCAAAGATGCAAACGGAGATAAAATAGCGATAAAACAGATGACAGCACAAATAGAAACCGTCACTCCGAAACCACCAAGGATTATACACCAGTTCACAATACGAAAACGCGAATTTACCGGCACCAACGGCGTAAGTGTATTGGTATGAACAAGCTCAACCACCGCGATAATGGTTCCTCCAACAGCCATGGCTGAACAAGATACAAAGGCTAGATTTCTTGCTTCATAATAATCAATATCATAAGAAAATGCTGCTGCCAGAAGTGCGGCTGAAAGAAAAACACCCGCATATAAACTCCAATTGTATGACCTATGGTAACACATCAGGGATTCAAAATTAAATTTCTTATTTTTTGTTAGAATCAAATACTCTTCTGCTTTACGGTAACTGGTGATATACCTTTCCCTTGCTCTATTTTGTTCGTATAATACAAATATTACAACGGATATTCCTGAAATTATAGCAATCAAAATACCCGAGGAGGGGGGCCATCGATTAATTTGAACAAAAACATTCCCATATCCGTTGTTTAGTTCACCATGAATAGTTGTTGAAAATAATGCTAGTAAAAAGACTAAAAACAATCCGCCCGCTACGATTAGTAGCGCAAAGGTAAAATTACTGAGCTGCTTGTGTTGTTTTTTATTCACCATCTCACTGCTTACCCCCCTAAACCTCATCATGAAAATAATCGTAAATGGTTTTGGCCATTTGATTGGAAACCCCTTCGGCGGCCGCCAGGTCGCTCAGGCTTGCACCTGCCACCGCTTTGGCAGAACCAAAGCGCGCCAGCAAGGCTTTTTTGCGCAGCGGCCCAACACCGGGTATGCCATCCAGCGGGTTGGTGCGCGCGCCTTTGGCCCGGCGGCGGCGATGGGCACCAATGGCATAGCGGTGCGCTTCATCGCGCAGACGTTGCAGATAATAAAGCACCGGGTCACGGTGCTCCAGCCGAAACGGTTTTTGGCCGGAGATAAAAAACTGCTCACGACCGGCATCGCGCTCTACGCCTTTGGCGATACCTGCAACTTTAATCTCTCCGGCCGTTATGCCCAGCTCTTCCATCACCTTTACGGCTTCTTTGAGCTGCCCCGCCCCGCCATCGACCAACACCAGATCAGGCACCAATGCCGTGCCCTTTTGCTTTTCTTTTAACAGACGTGAAAAACGCCGCATCAGCACTTCACGCATCATGGCATAATCATCACCGGGGGTTAGCGCCTCTGAACGGATATTAAAGATGCGATACTGGTTTTTCTCAAGCCCCTCCGGCCCGGCGACAATCATGGCACCCACGGCATAGGTGCCTGAAATGTGTGAGTTATCATAAACCTCGATTCGCGTAGGCGGTTCGGTGAGATCAAAAACTTTGGCAATGCCGACCAGTTGCGTGGCCCGGCTGGAGCTTTCCGCCAGACGGCGGCCAAGGGCATCGCGCGCATTGACCAGCGCCTGACGCAAAAGGTCCAGTTTCTCACCCCGTTGGGGCAGCACAATCTTTACATTGCGCCCTGCCCGCACCGCCAGCGCTTCGGCCAGCAATTCATGCTCCGGCAATTCATGGCTGATAATCAGGGTTTTGGGCGGACGCTTGTTTTCATAAAATTGCGCCAGAAAAGCCCCCAACACCTCGCCCGGCCCGGCAGATTTGTCATGACGTGGAAAAAATGCCCGTTCGCCCCAGTTCTGCCCGGCGCGATAGAAAAACACCCGCACACAACTGGCACCACCATCCATGTGCAAGGCCGCTACATCGGCATCCTCGGTACTGCCGGGGTTTACCCCCTGATGGGCGCTAACCGCCGCCAGTGCCCGTATCCGGTCGCGCACTTCGGCAGCCCGTTCAAAGTCCTGGACCTTTGCCGCCTGTTGCATCTGGATATTCAATGCTTCTCCAAGTTCGTTGGATTTGCCGGACAGAAAGTCTTTGGCCTGAACCACCAGTTCTGCATAATCCTCTGGCAGGATTTCCCCGGTGCAGGGGGCGGAGCAGCGTTTGATCTGATGTAACATACAGGGGCGGGTGCGCCCCTCATAAACCGGGTCAGAACAAGTGCGCAGCAAAAATGCTTTTTGCAAGGTGTCCAGCGTCCGGTTGACGGCCTGCGCGCTGGCAAACGGGCCATAATAATCACCCTTCAGGGAACGCGCCCCGCGATGTTTCATCACTTGCGGGGCCGCATGGTCCCGGCGCAACACAATATAGGGAAAGGACTTGTCGTCACGCAGCAGAATATTATAGCGCGGCTTTAACCGCTTGATCAGATTGGCTTCCAGCAATAACGCTTCGGTTTCAGTATCGGTGACGATAAATTCCATGGACCGGGTTGCCAGCACCATGCGGGCAATACGATTGGGCTGGCGCTCCAGGCGGGTATAACTGCTCACCCGTGTGCGAAGGTTTTTCGCCTTGCCAACATAAAGCACACCGCCTTGCGCATCCACCATGCGATAAACCCCCGCACTGGTGGGCAGGCGGCGCACATGATCGGCGATCAATGCCAGCCCGATAAGAGGTTCGGTGCCTGTTGATTTATCTTCTGGCGTCATGAGCGCAGATTAGCTGGTTTTTGAGGAATCGCACACCCGCGTGATTTCCACCCCGGCCGCATCGGCGGCCGCCAAGGCATTGGGCTTTTCAATGCGCACCGTAACCGTCGTAACGCGGCAATCCTCAAGGCACCAGTCAGCCAGACGCTCGGCCAATGTCTCCACCAGTTGAACATGCCCCTGACGAGCCAGCGCCTTGGCCTGATTGGCGATGGCTTCGTAATCGATGGTTTCGCCAAGACGGTCGTCGACTGGTGGTGCCGTGGCGCCAAGATCAAGACGCACATCAATGAAGATAGGTTGAGTGGTTTCATGCTCGTGCGGGTAAACGCCAATGGAAGCATCCACGCGAAGTCCGCGCACAAAGACCACACTTTTATGTTTGCTCATTCGCCAACCCCATGCACATCGGCGGTGCGCCATAATAAATGCTGACCACCATCCACGACCAGCGTTTGACCGGTGACCGCCTGCGCCGACAAGAGATAACGCACAGCGCGAATGATTTCTTCCACGGGCGATCCGGTGCCAAGCAGGGTGGCCTTTACCTGTGCGGAAAAGTCTGCAGATGACTGGTTGGCATTACGCAAAGTCGGCCCCGGTGCCACTGCATTGACCCGGATTTGCGGGGCAAGCGCCTGCGCCAATGTAATGGTGGCGGCATTAAGGGCCGCTTTGGACAGATAATAGCTAAAAAATTTGGGGTTGGGCTTGCGCACTCTTTGATCGATCAAATTGACAATGGCACCGGTTTGGTTTTCCGGCAGATGCGCGGCCAGTGCCTGCGCCAGAAAAACCGGGGCGCGCAAATTGGCATCCATATGCGTATCCCAAAGCGTATCCGTCAGGTCCTGCAAGCGATCATCCTCGAAATGCGAAGCATTATTGATCAACGCCTGAATGGGGCCAATGGCCTTGATGGCGGCGGGCACCAGCGCTTTTAATGCCCCCCGATCAGCCAGATCAGCTTGCACAGCAGCGGCCATGCCACCGGCGGCCATGATCTCATCGGCAATAGCCTTCGCCGGTCCGGCGGAACGGCGATAATGCACCGCCACCCGCCAGCCATCGGCACCCAGCGCCAGCGCCAGCGCACTGCCAACCCGTTGGCCGGCCCCGGTTATCAATACTCCTTTGGCGTTCATATCAACCCGGCTCTAACGACCAGACCATAAAGGTAGGCGCCATAAGCCAGTAACAGTGTAAGGCCTGCAAGCCTGCCGATTTTGATGCGGGCAAAGACAAATATACCAAGCAGGACACTGGCCCCGACCATCACCCATAGATCATAATGAAACAGGCTGGGCGACACCGTAAGTTTACCGGCCATGGCTGAGGCACCACCCACGGCAAAAACATTAAAGATGTTCGAGCCAAACGCATTGCCAACCGCCAGGGCCCCCTGCCCGCGTAGCGCCGCTATGACAGAAGTGGTCAGCTCCGGCAAGGATGTGCCAATGGCGACAATAGTGAGGCCAATGATCGCATCGGAGACGTGCATCAGCTCAGCAATGCTAACCCCATGACTGCCGACCAGATGGCCGCCAAACGGCAGACCGATGACACCGATCAGAACGAAGGCAGCAATGGTTCCATTGCTTTTGGGCAAACCCTGCATGTGTTCAACATCGGCAAGTTCGCGAATATCGGCGGCCATCTCCATCCCGGCACGGGCCTGAGTGAAAAGATAAACGAGATAAATGATAATCAAGGAAAATAACATTGCACCCTGCCAGAACACGATCACTCCATTACTGGCCAGCAAGGTCAGAATAATAGAGGCGGTTAAGGCAAACATGACATTGCGCCGCGTCCCGGCCGCAGTGGTAACAATCGGGGCAATCAGTGCCGGTACCCCCAACACAAGCAGCATGTTGGCAATGTTCGAGCCAACTATATTACCGATGGCCAGACCCGGTGCCCCCTTGAGCACCGCCCCGACACTCACCACCATTTCGGGAGCCGAAGTGCCAAGCGCGACAACTGTCAGCCCAATAATCAGTGGCGGCACACCCCACCTTTGAGCCAAGGCTGCCGAACCGCGAACGAGAATATCACCGGCAAACAGCAAGATAAAAACACCGGCGGCCAGCCAGAGGAAATGAATAAAAATTTCCATCGATTCTCCCATAACACAACCGATTCAGAACCAGCCGTTTCGCTCATACACCTATAGACGCACTGGAGCGCGAATGAAAAGGCCAAGCCACAGAATATGAGAAGTTGAGGGCATAAAGAATACCACCATTGATTGATTATTATTAAATTTACACTTTTACGGTTATATTTAACGATATTGAAAACTGGAGGTTACCCATGTCCGCTGATCTTGCGCCATTTACTGAAAGCTCTACCCGGTTTGAAACTGCCAACCGGGAATTGCGCACACCACTGACGGATATATTGGGCATGGCACACTTGCTAGATGATACGGTTCTGGAAAATGACCAAAGAGAGTATGTGCAGGCCATTATGCGGGCCAGCCATGAATTACTGGTCCGGGTGGATAATAATCTTGACCTGGCCGAGTTGAGTAATGATGCGCTGGGTGTGGAGGAGGAATTCTTCGGCATAACCGAGGCCTTACTGGTTATGGTAGAGCGCATGCGCCCCTCTGCGGCTGCAAAAGCGCTGGAACTCAGCCTGGAATTTGCACCTGATATTGGCACCAAAATACATTGTGACAAGTCGCGACTGGCACAGGCCGTCTTTAATCTTACCAACCATTTGATTGCACAATATTCTGATGGTGCCCTGCGGATGACAGCCAATATCGAAAAAGACCAGTGGGGTGATACCCTTAACATTGTGATCACTTCTAATGCCAAACTGGATGGTTTATCCATAGATAGCGATGACAGTCTGGATGTTTCTCGCCGTCTGGTGCGGCTTATGGGTGGTGACATCAGTTTGAAAATCGAAGAAGACCAATCCTGCCTTGGCCAGTTAAACATCCGTGTGGAACAACCGACAGAAGCCGACGAGGATGAAACTCGCCCGGCACGGATTTTGGTGGCTGAGGACAGCCGCGCCAATCAACGCCTGATCGGCCTGATCCTTGGAAAACTGGGACATGAGTTTGAACTGGTCGCCAATGGTGAGGAAGCGGTAGAAGCCGCCCGCACCTGCCATTATGATTTAATCCTGATGGACCTGCATATGCCGGTCATGGATGGTATGCAGGCCTGCCAGATCATTCGCAAGTTCAACGATTCAACCCTGGCACTGGTGCCAATCATTGCGGTAACGGCAGATATAAGGCCAGAAATGCCTGAACGCGTTATGCAGGCGGGCATGGATGCCTATCTGACCAAGCCTCTGGATGTGCAAAAGCTGGAAAGCATGATCCAGAAATTCATGGACACGGCGCGCCAAAAGCCTGCACAACTGGCCAAAAGCGCCTAAGTCTGCGCACTGTTACCAGTGCAGTCTGGTTTGCGCATATCGCGCTTTTTGTCCGTGTTGGTTCAAAATGTTTCCGGCCTGCTGCGCCAGATCGCCATCGGCAATTTGCGCCCCATGAATACCGCCGGTAATGAAAAGGCAATCCAGTCCTTGCCCATTGGCACCTGCCACATCGGTTGGCAAGCCATCACCAATAGCCAGAATACGGCCTGCCTCAATTTTTTGACCGGTTTTCTTATCAATGCTGGCTCTGGCCAATTTATATATAGGCTCATGGGGTTTGCCACCAAAGAAAACCTCGCCGCCCAGCGCCGCGTATTTTTCCGCCAAAGCGCCCGCACAATAAATCAGTCGATCACCATAATGCACCACCTTGTCCGGGTTGGCACAAATCATCGGAAGTCTGTGCTTTACCGCAGCACGCAACACATCATCATAATCCTCCGGGGTGTCGCGCTTATCGTCATCAAGGCCCGTGCAGGAAATCAGCTTTGCCTCTTCAAGCGGCGAAAACCGAATGGGTAGTCCTTCATAGAGAGGATCATCTTTTGGCGGCCCCAGCTTGAACGCCGGACCCGGTGCATATTGCGCCAGCATCGCTCTGGTTGCATCGCCAGAGGTAATAATGTCATCCCAACAGTTATCCGGCACACCCAGCATTTCAAACTGTGCCGGGATTTGCGATGATGGCCGTGGTGCATTGGTCAGCATCACCACCACGCCGCCGGACTGGCGAAATTGCCTGAGGGCTTCAACCGCTGCGGTAAAGGCCATGCGCCCGTTATGCACCACGCCCCAGACATCACACAATAGGGCATCGTAATGTTCGGCGATTTCGCCAAGGCCGGTGGGAATACGTGGCAACTCTGTCATGCTGGGCGCATAAGCTGCACCGCATTGCCGGTCAAGCGGCAAATGCGCTTTGCACTTTTCCTGACGAGATACACAAGGTATTAGGCCATATGCAAAGAGAACCCTGCCGCCTGTATCTGCTCACGCCGCCGCGTATTGACGACCTTGAGCGCTTTGCGCCATTACTGGAAGAGACCTTGCAGGCCGGCGATGTCGCAGCCTTGCAAATCCGCCTTAAAGACACACCGGATGCGCAATTTCGGGCAGCATGCAAAGCCCTGATACCCATTGCCCATGCCGCCAATGTGGCGGTGTTGATCAATGACCGGGTTGATCTGGCGCGCGATATGGGTGCCGATGGCGTGCATATTGGGCAGGAGGACATGCCCCTTTCCGAGGCACGAAATATCCTGGGCCGGGAAGCCTTCATTGGGGCCACGGCGCATAATTCACGCCATCTGGCCATGCTGGCCGGTGAAAACGGGGCAGATTACGTGGCCTTTGGTGCTTTTTTTGAAAGTGCCACGAAAACGCCTAAAATGCAGGCAACAACAGATATTCTTTCCTGGTGGTCGGAGCTTTTTGAAATTCCATGCGTAGCGATTGGTGGTATTACAGCAGACAATTGTATTTCTCTTGTGCAGGCCGGGGCAGATTATCTGGCAGTTTGCGGCGGGGTATGGAATGCAAAAGAAGGCCCGGCGCAGGCGGTCAAGGCCATAAATCAAGCTATCGAGCAAGCTTAACGGCCATGCTTGCCCTGTGGCTTGGGTTTATATCCGGCCCGGTAATGGCACAGGAACAGCCGCCAGAGAAACCACCGGTTTTTGAAGAAGGTATCATCCTTGGCGAAGACAGCCTGCCGCCACTGATCGCCCTTCCTGAATTCCCGGAATCAGATTTTTCAAAAGACGAATTTACCGCCGCCAATGCCTATGCCAAGGGCGATTATGTGCTGGCCCGCACCCTGGCAGCCGCACAGGGCGCCAAGGGTAATACACGAGCGCAATATCTTTATGCCACCTTGCTGCGCAAGGGTCTGGGCGGTGCCGTGGATACAGCCAATGCGGTTCTCTGGTATAAGAAAGCGGCCAAGGGCAAGGATGTTTACGCCTGGCTGGCGCTGGCCGAAATGGCTTTTTCTAATCAGGGCGGACTGGCCGCCGGTGACGGACGCGGGTTTTTGTTACAAGCGTCTGCTCTTGGCTCGACCGAAGCCAAAATCGTCTTGGCGCAGGTTTTCACCTCTGGTCTTGGCGGGCCACTGGATACGCAACAGGCCAAGACCTGGTATCGGGCCGCCATTCACGATGGCAGTGTGCTGGCCAAGCAATATCTGGGAAATTTACTCTTTGGTCAGGGCGAAGACGAAGAAGCATTAAGGCTATACCGTGAAGCTGCCCGCGAGGGTGATGTGCGCTCCGCCTATCAGGCCGGTATCATAATGGCCGATGCGCAAAGCCCGCTTTATGATCTTGGCGCTTCCAGGCCGCTGATCGAGCAAGCCGCTATGGATAAATTGCCCGAAGCCATGACCGCTTGGGCAATCTTCGTTATTCAACAAAAGCCGCCGCGTCTGGCCGAAGGTGCGCGCTGGCTGCGCAAGGCCGCCGAAGCCGATGATGGTGAAGGGCAATATCTCTATGCCATCTCTCTGGCCAAAGGCGAAGGTGTGCGGATGGATCGCGAGGCGGCCTATGAATGGGCGGTGCGCGCGGTGCGCCATGATCCGCAGGATGAAGAGCGCCGCGCCCTTGCCGTTGCTCTTGGCAGCGCCCTTCCCGGACCGGTGCGTGGCCGCATTGAGGAGATTGCTGAACAGCCTTTGTTAATCCTCTCACACACTGTATCGCCTTGACCCGCAAGCCCCCCGCCGATAGAGCACCACACAGATATGCAGATTGAGGGCAGGCCATGAAAATCAACGGTAATGAGATCAAACCCGGAAATATAATCGAACACCAGAACGGCCTGTGGGTGGCGGTCAAGTGCAATGCCGTTAAACCCGGCAAAGGCGGCGCGTTTAATCAGGTGGAACTGAAAAATCTGGAAGATGGGCGCAAGCTGAATGAGCGCTTTCGCGCCTCCGAAACCATTGAAAAAGTCCGCCTGGAACAAAAGGATCATACGTTCCTTTATGACAATGGCGATACGCTGGCCTTTATGGATACGGTAAATTATGAACAGGTCGAGCTGGCCAAGGAATTTGTTGGCGATGCGCAAGCCTATTTGCAGGACGGCATGACAGTGGTGATCAATTTTCATCAGGAGCGTCCCATCGCCCTTAACATCCCTGATCAGGTGGTGCTGGAAATCGCCGATACCGAACCGGTGGTTAAAGGCCAGACGGCGGCCAATTCCTTCAAACCGGCCAGGCTGGAAAACGGGGTGCGCACATCTGTGCCGCCATTTGTCGGGGTGGGTGAGAAAATCGTCGTTTCCACCCTTGATGGCAGTTATGTCAAACGCGCGGATTAAGGGATAGCATTATGGCACAGGCCTCTGCCCTATTAAATATTATGACCGGTGCCGCCAGACGCGCAGCCGGCAAGCTGAACCGTGATTTTGGCGAAGTTGAAAACCTGCAGGTCTCCAAAAAAGGCCCGGCGGATTTTGTCTCCGCCGCCGACCGTAAAGCCGAAGAAACGCTGGTGCAGCTTTTATCCGAATCCCGTCCGGGGTATGGATTTTTGCTGGAAGAGGGCGGCGAGATCAAGGGCACTGATCCCACCCACCGCTTTATTATTGACCCTCTGGATGGCACCACTAATTTCCTGCATGCCATTCCGCATTTTGCCATTTCCATTGCGCTGGAACGCCATGGCGAAATTGTCGCCGCCGTGGTTTATGACCCGATCCGTGATGAAATGTTCCGGGCCGAGCGCTTTAAGGGTGCGTTTTTGAACGAACGGCGTTTGGAAGTTTCCGCGCGCGCCAGACTGCAAGACTGTGTCATTGCCACGGGCATTCCACATTTGGGCAAACCGGGCCATGCCCGCTTCCTCAAGGAGCTGTATCGCATCGCCCCCAAAGTGGCCAGTGTTCGCCGCTTTGGCTCTGCTGCTCTTGATCTGGCATGGCTCGCCGCCGGGCGGTATGATGGGTATTGGGAGCGCTCTTTGGCCTTATGGGACATTGCCGCCGGGGCCCTGATTGCCCGCGAAGCCGGAGCCATACTTGGCGATGATAGCGAAAGCAATAGCAAGGCAGCCATCAATCCGGACCTGATCATTGCCGGCAATCCTCATATCCAGCCATTTCTCAAAGCCCTGATTGCCGAGACCGAAACCTCGTGAGCGAAACGGGCAACACGGTTGACCCGCTGGCACTGGCGCAAGCGTTGATCCGCTGCCGTTCTGTCACACCCAGGGATGATGGGGCGCTGGATCTGCTGCAATCGCAATTGCAGGCGTTGGGCTTTTCCGTAAAGCGCTATCAATTTGATGATGTGGATAATTTTTACGCCCGCATTGGCACGGAGGGTCCCAATTTTTGCTTTGCCGGTCATACCGATGTTGTGCCCGCTGGCAGCACGAAGGACTGGGATACTGATCCGTTTGGTGCCGAGGTGCGTGATGGGCAGCTATGGGGTCGCGGGGCCGCCGATATGAAAGGGGCCATCGCCGCTTTTATTGCTGCCACGGAACGCTACCTTCGCCGCAACCCGCTGCACGGCTCCATCAGCCTGTTGATTACCGGCGATGAAGAAGGCGAAGCCATTAATGGCACCAAAAGAGTATTACAAGCATTGCAGCAAGACGGCGAAAACATAAGCCATTGCCTGGTTGGCGAGCCATCAAACCCCAAAGCACTTGGCGATGAAATTAAAAACGGCCGCCGGGGGTCACTGAACGGCATCATCACGGTTAATGGCCAGCAGGGCCATGTGGCTTATCCGGAACGTGCACAAAACCCGATCCCGCCTTTGATGGCCATTCTTAATCGCCTGTATGCACGGCTGCTGGATGACAAGGAACCCGATGGTGTGCCAGGTTTCCAGCCATCAAATCTGGAAGTAACCAGCATTGATGTGGATAACCCGGCCCATAATATCATCCCGGCCTCAGCCTCGGCGCGCTTTAACATTCGCTTTAATGTCGCCCATACGGGTGCGCAATTATGCGAATGGATTGAAGCAGAAGCCCGCAAGGAAGAACGTCATCACCAATGCGCCATAACGCTGGACCTTAAAGTTATGGGCGAAGCCTTTCTCACCCCGCCCGGCAGCTTTACCAGCCTGTTACAAAAAGCGGTTCAGGACATAACCGGACGTAAACCGGCGCTGACCACTGGTGGCGGCACTTCAGATGCACGCTTTATCAAGGACTTTGCCCCCGTAGCCGAATTTGGCCTGACCGGGGCCAGCATGCACAAGGTGAACGAGCATGTTGCCGTCAGCGACATCCATACATTAAGCGAAATATACCAGCGTGTTCTGAACCTTTATTTTGCAGAATTTGAAGTGGCCACCCCCCCCATCGTTCATTCTTGAGGATTATCCTCTTGACTTTATGGTAAGCATGCGCTTACAGTAAGTAATGACTTACGATAAAGCATTTACCGCGCTAGCTGATCCTACCCGCCGCGCCATTTTTGAAACCCTTGCCAAACATCCGCAAAGCGTTGGAGAGCTGGCAAGGCATCAACCGGTCAGCCGACCGGCTGTATCGCAACACCTCAAAGTGCTGCAAAGCGCCAGGCTGGTTCAAGTGGAACCACAAGGCAATCGCAATTTATATTCGCTTAAAAAAGAGGGCCTGATCGCACTGCGCCAGTATCTGGACGGTTTCTGGTCAGATGCCCTTTTCGCTTATGGCGCAGAAATTGCCAGACAAATGGAAAGTAAAAAGGAATAGCCATATGCTCGACCCGATCAGTTACACCATTGAAGTGCCCTGCAATCAGGAAACGGCTTTTAATATTTTTGCTGATATAGGGTGCTGGTGGCCGCTGGATAAACGCTCCAACTCCATGCGCACTGACCAGACCGCCAAGTCAGTATCGCTTGCACCAAAAGTCGGCGGCAAAATCATTGAACTAACCGAAGAAGGCATCGAATATCTTTGGGGCACCGTGCGCACCTTTGATCCTCATGATCTGTTTGTAATGGATTTTCATATGGGCCTGCCCCCCATGGACCCGGCCAGTCAGGTCGAAGTGCGCTTTACCGCCCTTGATGAGGAGCGCACACGGGTCACATTAACCCAGAGCAATTGGGAAGCCTTTGGCGACATGGCAGAAATGATG
>JAJFFP010000083.1 GCA_021776595.1 Robiginitomaculum sp.
CCTTTTATGGACCCTTAAATCAGGCTTATTGACCCTTAATAACCCTGTGTTTGTTGGTGGTTACATATTTTTTGGTGCTATCGCCTATCGGCTACATGAGCACACTTATCCCCGCCCACGCAAAGCAAGCTATAATGGTGCAATTTGGAAGGGTCTATCGGCGATTGGTTCAACCAATTACGCCGCTGTGGCGGCCTGTTCATCTGTGCCATCCCTGGCATCCAGCTTATCGAGCAGATAATCCAGTTCTTCGCGTGGCAAGCCCTGAAAACGGGTCAGGACACGTTCCATCATACGGGTGGAAAAACGTTCGCGGTCTTCTGCACCGCCATCATAATCCATCTCATGGTAGATATCGAATCCGGTGCGAAAGGCGGCATAGAGCCGCTGTGGCATACCGGCGCGCTCGTATATGGCCCGCAGGCCTAGTGTGCCTGCATCATGGACCATCAGCCATGCCCGCTGGTGCGGAATGGCGGCCAGTTCGGCCAGTGCCCATTCAACAAAACGGATATGACCGGTGCACAAACCGCGCAGGATTATCGACGGGCTAAGGCGTCCATTCAGGTGCAATTGCTGCACAAAGCGGCGCATGTCCTTGGTCTGGCCAGCCTGATCGATAAGATCGATGGTGGCGCGTTCCCGTGCACCCTCGGCCAGTTCCACAGCCAGTTGCGGTGGTAATTCGTGATGCTTGACCAGACGGCCAATGGCTTCATCGCTGATCAGGGAAACCAGTTTTTCGGCCACATGCACCGGCAATACTTTGCGATCAATAAAGGCATCGGTGACCTTGGCACTATCGCCAAAGCGGCCCAGTGCCGTATCGAAAGCGGCAGTATCAAATTGTGCGCTATTGTTGCGAAGCGCGGTGGTTACGGCCACTTCGCGGCCCTCGGCAACCAGCACGCCTACAACCTTGGCGGAGACTTTATTGCGCTTGGCAACGGCAACCTGACGCAAGGCAGCGCCGGAGCGCACCACATCAATCAAATCATCATCGGTCAGGGATGGTGATGAGGCAATGACCGGAAAGGCAATAGAATCAATATCGTCGGCCAGTTTCCTGGCCAGATGGCGCGGCAAATGCGGCGAGTTCTGCAAGGTAACCGCCAGCGAGCGGCGCACCAGTTCGGCGGCATCTTGCGCCATAATTTCCATAATGGCTTCAGCGCTTTGGCGTTCCTTGCGCGACAATGGTCCCCGGTCGATAGAGCGGCAAATTTTATGCGCGGCGATGGCGCGCTCTTCTTCGTTCTTGCCCTTGACCAGACGCTGAACATCATCCTGGGTCAATTTGGATCGCATGGCAGATACAGACATTTGGAACCTCTGTTAAATCATCATCTTGACGCAGTGTGGCGCGCTATACTTAAAGAAGTATTTCCAGCGGACTTCATTACGTTTTATTGGTGCGGTTATCATCCCCGTCATTGGCGCTGCGCGGGGCAGATAATTCAGATAAAATCTGGATAATAGCGGGGGTCAGATGCAAAACCGGGGCACTGGCCACGTTAAAAAACGGCAGTGCTGCGCGAAAACTCCGCGCTACCCCGGATGAGGGCGCGGGGATCGGACGTGCCGGGCTTTGGGCAATTGCTAATGCCGGCGTTTTCGTATCGGGGGCATGGGCGCTTTTCAGTGCCGCCAGCACATCACGCACCGAGCGCGCCTTGCCATTGGTGGCATAAAATATTGGCTGATTGGCCCTGGCTTCCCTAGGAAACAAGGTGGCGGCCTGCGCCCCAGGTGTAATATCGGCGGCATTAATCAAGGCAGCGGCCTGACCCGCCCCCATGAAATGAGCGATATAAAGTTCTGCTTCTTCGGGTTTGCGACCAAGGTGGTTTTGCAAAACGGAAGCATTTTCCCTTGTTAACTCACCGGCCATTTGTGCAGAAATTTTGGGATCATAACGCAAATCCAGAATGCGTTGGTATTCGCCCTTGTCCTGCACGCCAAGACGTCCATCAGCTTGCGTCACCACCGCTTTGGACTCTTTTGCCAGACCGTGGGCAGCACCGTGGCGGGAAACCATGTTCAGCCAGGTCTGTTCGACAAACTGGAAAAGCCCGGCAGCCGATGAAGTTTTGGCTTTGGCATCCGTATCCAGGCCGCTTTCGCGAACCGCCGTGCGCACCATAAAGTCAAAAGATACACCGGCGCGCCCTGCCGCGCTTTGCAAGGCATTGGACAGGGAAACAGAAAGTCCGGTAATCGGGGCCGTCATGGCATATTCCACGCTCTATTATTGCGCAAATGTGCACGGCAACGCCTAACTTGTGGTTAACAAGAGGCAAATCGCCCAGGATCAAAAGCATCATTGAAAGGACCGGTTTGGCGTTCCAGCACCATATCGCACAGCATTTTGGCGCTGGCCGGAGCCATCAGCACCCCATTGCGATAATGACCGCCATTGATATATACGCCCGCCATGCCAAGCGGACCAATCAGTGGCAGGCCGTCTTTGCTCTGCGGGCGCACCCCTGCCCAGCCAGAAAGGCGTGTGGCCTCTGATAAAACAGCAACGGTTTTGGTCGCTTTGCCATGGAGCTGGTTTAATGTCTCCTCATCGGTCAAAACATCATCCCGGCCTGGCTCTGAGGTGGCACCGATAACGGTTTGACCATTGCCACGGGGCACAAGATAGCAATGTTGGTTGCGGATCACGGCCTGAAGCGGGTTTTGCGGTGTATCAAGCAAGAGCATTTGCCCCTTTACGGGACGTAAGGCGCTGGTCAATTCATCAAGGCCACTGATCGCACCACACTGAAAACCGGCCGCTATAATCAGACGCTCGGCGTTAAAGGTTTCGCCATTGGCACACATAACATCAAGAGATGAGTTTACAGGGTCAACACTTGCAACCTTATGATTATTAATAATTTTACCGCCTGCGGCGATCAGCATTTTTTGCAAAGCGATAAGCACAAGGCGCGGATTTACACTGGCTTCCGCACCAATCATGAGGGCACTATGCAATGCGGGATTGAGGTTAGGTTCGCGTCTGACGGCTTCGTTACGGGTCAACCATGAGGGCGAGAGATCAAGACGCTTTGCTGCTTCAAAACATGATTCAAGGTGAACTTTAGAGGCAGCTTCAAAGGCGGTGTGTAATACGCCACAGGGACGCCAGTTAATGTCTTGCACGTTTTTTTCAAAGTGAGCGGCCCAGTCTTGCCACAGTCCAAGACTGTAAACCCTAAACGCATCAAGAGCACCAGGGGAGGCCGCATGATGGCCAGCTTCACTGGCCGGGGCCAGCATACCCGCCGCCGCCCAACTGGCACCAATGGAGGCACGATTGGCCTCCAGCACGGTAACGGCACAACCTTCACGGGCCAGCAAAACCGCTGGCCACAAGCCCATAAGCCCGCCGCCAATCACAAGAACGCGGGGGCATGCGTGGGGATGCTTTGTGGTATTCATATCAATCTGTAAAAAACCATGGGCAAAAAGGTGGCTATGGTGATAAGATCGCTTTGGGCTGGCAGCAAGAGGAGATTAGACTATGCGTCTATTACTCGCAGTCATTGGCCTTGGCCTAATCGCTGTTCCGGCTTTGGCAGAAAAATCAAACAGCAAATGTGTGCGCACTTTCGCCTTGCGTGAATTTCAGCCTATTGATGATTATCATGTGCTGATCCGTGGGCGCACGAATTCTGAACTGTTTCTGGTCACGACGCGCCGTGCCTGCCGGGATATAGATTTCTCCTCGCGTCTGGTGACCACATTTGCCAATAAATACACTTGTCCGCCGTTTGTTGAACACATAAAAAGTGAAGATGACATTTGCCAGGTCAAATGGATTGAGGAAGTGGATAGCCGCGAGCAAGCCTTGGCCATTGCCCAAAAAGACATGGACAGACGGGCCATCGCCAAAGCGGAGAAAAAAGCCAGAAAACTGGCAAAAAAACGCCTCCAAAACACCGATTAAAAACGGACCGTGCCTGAAATTTCCCTGTTTATCATTGCCAGCGCGGCATGAATGCGCATGATGACCTGAAATCGCAAAGCTGTAACTGGCGGCATAAGGGGGAATATCATGCGTCTGGTTTTTGCATTATTGGCCATTAGCGGGGTTTTATTAAGTGCCTGCGCACGGCCCGTTGATGAAAAAAACCTCCAACTGGCCAAGCAAGAGGCCAGTGCGGTGCTGGATCGGTATTATGAGGCCGTAGGCAAAGCCGATTTTGCTGGATTTATACAAGAATTTTCCAAAGAAGCATATTTTTATGGCACCGATGCCACAGAAATCTGGCCTTATGAAGAATTCGCTCCGGCTATAAAAGAAAGTTTCGCCAAGGGTGTTGGCTGGGATTTTGATCTAAAAGACCGCCGTGTGCAGGTCTCGCAAAATGGAGATGTTGCCTGGTTTGCCGAATTGGCGCATTTCAAAAACACAGATTATTTGCTGCGCCCGACCGGGGTGATGGCAAAGCAGAACGGGCAATGGAAAATCACCCAATTGGTGATGGGAATGCCGATCCCTAACCTGCTTTACCCGCCTGTTTTGCAAGGTTTGCAAGCCAGTGATGCCGGGCCAAAGATTGAGAAGGCAAAAATTGATACCGTCCTAAATCATTTACACCAATATGCCGCCAATGCCGATGGCGATGCCTATTTTGCGCTTTACAGCGATGACGCCATATTTTTGGGCACGGACGTTACCGAGCGCTGGACCAAGGCCGCGTTTCAGGCTTATGCCGCCCCGATTTTTGCCAAAGGTCGTGGCTGGGTTTATATACCGCGTGGGCGCCATATCACCTTATCACCAATGCGCAATATGGCCTGGTTTGATGAAGTACTGGACAGTCAAAGCTATGGCACCAGTCGCGGTAGCGGGGTTCTGGTGCGCACACGCGAGGGATGGAAAATCAGCCAGTATAATCTCACCTTTCCCATACCCAATGATTTGGCGGATGCCATGACCAGGAAAATCATGGATTATGAGAAAGCCGCAAAAGTGGCGGCGGGCACAGAATAATCCGCGCCCGCCATTTTGGATCTAAACCTGATTACTCTTTCGGGTTGCCGTCAGCATCCAGTTCAACAATTGGATGACCAAGGGCTTTAAGCCCTGGTAAAATGCTGGCCTTGTCGCCCACCACCAACAGGATCATGTCGTCCAGCGGCAGGTTTTTGGTCGCCAGGGCATTAAGCCCATCCAGGGTCACATCGGCCAAAATAGCATTTTGCTGATCGACAAAATCATCTGGCAGGTCATAGGTCATGATCTGACCAAGAAAACGGACTTTCTGCGCCGGGGTTTCATAGGAACGCGCATCGCGTTGCCCCAAGGCGCTTTTCAGAAAGGCCAGTTCATCTTCGGTCATGCCATCGGCGGCGTATTGACGAATTTCTTTCTCAAATTCGATAATGGACTTGTCTGTAACATTGGCCCGCACACCAGCTTGCGCCGTATAACGGCCCGCGTCCTTATCACCAGCAAAGAAGGAACGGGCACCGTAGGTATAGCCCTTGTCCTCACGCAGATTGATATTGATCCGGCTGTTAAAGGCACCGCCCAGATTATAGTTCATCAGACGGGCGTGATAATATTCACCGGTGGCATCAAAGGGAAGCGCACGCTTGCCAATGCGAATTTCAGACTGTGCGGCACCTGGTTTATCAATCAGATACAAGGTCCCCGCTTCAAGGGCTGGAAAAGGCTTGATCTTCGCCATGGTTGGGGCATTTCCGTCCCACTTGGCAAACACACCCAGTTTATTGAGAAGGTCACCCTTGGCGACATCACCAACCGCAATAATGCCGGCACCTTTTGGAGAATAGTGCTCACCATAAAATGCCTTGACATCATCAAGTGTAATGGCTGCGATGGACTCCTCTACGCCGCCAGCCGGCCAGGCAAATGCGTTGTCCTTGCCATAAAGCAGTTTGCGAAAAACATTATTTGCGGTTAGTGCCGCGTTTTTCTTGCCCGCTTTAATTCCCTGCAGGGATTGCGCCTTTACCCGGTTAAAATCGACTTCATCCATTTTGGGCTGGAACAATTTCTCAGCCGCAATCTGTAAGGTTTCATCCAGATTAGAGGTCAGGGAACGTATATTCAAAGTGGTATAATCATTGCCAGCATTAAAGGTGACGAATGATCCCAATTTTTGCAAACGGTTGCTCAACTCTTCATTACTGGACCGGGTGGTGGCCTCGCCCATCATGGCAGCGGTAAGGCCGGCCAGACCAACTTTACCAACCGGATCAATCTTGTGTCCGGCTGGAATGCGCAATGAAATGGTCATGGTAGGTGCTTCATCATTTAGCGCCCCCATAACGGCTATGCCATTGTCCAGTTTACCGCGCCAAATGGGTGGCAGTTTCAGGGTCGGGTTTGGCCCGGCAGGTGGTTGCTGACTGCGATCAAAATCATCGTGGGCAACCCGGACATGCAGGCTTGCCGGATCAGTTTTTTTGTATTCCGGCAAAGTGCGCGGCTTACGCTCCCAGGTGTCTGCATGGGCAATTAAACCTGCTTTGCCCTTTGGCACAACGCTCATGATGACGGCGGGTTTGCCTTTGATGTACTGGTCGTAAACCCGTATGACATCCTCCTTGGTCACGCCTTCATAGCGGGCAATGTCATCGGCAATGTAATTGGGGTTGTCGGTAAAAGTCTGATAGGCCGCCAGTTGCGTAACTTTGCCACGCACACTTTCAAGCCCGTAAATCATGCCTGAAACAATGCCGGCTTTCACCCGCGTCAGATCATCATCTTCCACGCCGCGAGTTTCAAACTCGGTAAAAGTATCGCGAGCAATCTTTTCAAGATCGGCCAGGTTCTTGCCACTGGCCGGATTGGGCAGCGCCAACACCGTAAAGGTGCAGGCCAGTTCCTGACATCCATGACCGGCACCGGCTTGCACGGCAAAGCCATTTTTGACCATGTTTTTATACAGCAATGAGGTTTTACCCGTGCCCATAATGGCCATCAAAACATCAAGGGGCGCTTCATCAGGGTCACGGGCAGAAACCGTTGGCCAGGTCATATAAAGAAGCGGCAGCGCCACATTATCTTCCATCGAGATATAGCGGTCCGCATCCAGTTTGAACGCTGACTTTTCCGGCATGGCCACATCGGGGCCTTTGGGAATGGAGCCATAATACTTTTGCACCCAGGCCAGGGTTTGTGCCGGATCAATGTCCCCGCCAATGGTCAAGGTGGCATTGTTGGGGCCATACCAGCGCAGGAAGAATTTTTTCAAATCATTAACATCAACCCGGTTCAGATCTTCGATATAACCGATGGTCAGCCAGGAATAAGGATGCCCTTCAGGATAAAGCGCCTCGTTGACCCGCTCGCGCAAAAGACCATAGGGGCGGTTGTCATAATTCTGACCACGTTCATTTTTAACGGTTTCGCGTTGCACTTCAAATTTCTTCTGGGTTACAGCATTCAGCAAAAACCCCATGCGGTCGGCCTCCAGCCAGAGAATCTTCTCAAGCTGATTATTAGGCACGGTTTCAAAATAATTGGTGCGATCGGTATTGGTGGAACCGTTAAGGGTGCCACCGGCTTCGGATATAATTTTGAAATGCTGCTCATCACCAACATTTTCCGAACCCTGAAACATCATATGCTCAAAGAAATGTGCAAAGCCTGATTTGCCAACCTCTTCACGCCCTGAACCCACATGATAGGTCACATCAACATGCACCAGAGGGTCAGAATGATCTTCATGCAGAACCACGGTCAGGCCATTGGCCAGGCGGTATTTGGCATAAGGGATAGCAATTTCGTCGGTTTTCTTGTCCACCTTTTCCAACAAGGTTACACCCTCTGGCAAGGCTATCGAGCTGCTTGTTGGTGAAGAAGGAAGATTCTGCTGACAAGCCGCCAAAGCAAATAAGGCCAGGCCAGTAATGGCCGCACGTATAATCATGGTGTTTCCCTGAGTTTCAAACCGTTCATCGCAAGATCCTGTCTGTTTACAGAAAGGTCAGGAAAATGCAAAGTAAATAATGGTAATGTAATTGTAACGGCAAACCGGAAAAATGGTACCGCCTCTTGGTCTCGAACCAAGGACCTCCGGTTCCACAAACCGGCGCTCTAACCAACTGAGCTAAGGCGGCACAAATATCACTTATGTGCGGGCGCGGAACCTAATGCCTCGCCTGCCAATGGGCAAGATGCGCTGCGCAGTTTATACATACCCGCGCTGGCGAATATAGGCATCCAGCGCGCGCACACGGGTTTCGGGTGATGGATGCGTGGAAAGCAGTTCCGGTTGTCGTCGGCCACCACTATCGGCGGCCATACGTTCCCACAAGCGAACAGACTGGCGCACATCATAGCCGGAGCGATACATATAATCGACACCCAGCTTGTCTGCTTCCAGCTCATGCTTGCGTGAAAATGGCAAGATGATCCCAAATTGCACCCCCACCCCCAGGATAGCAGCGATCTCTCCTTTATAACGATTATCTTTTTGCGAAAGCGCCACATTAGCCACCTGCAAGCCCACACCGGCAGCAACTTGCTGGCTATAACGCTCGGCGGCATGGCGCGCGGTTACATGGCCGGTTTCATGGCCCATAATGGCGGCAATCTGGTCGTTATTTTCGCTAAATTCCATAATTCCGCGATAAAACCCGACCTTGCCGCCGGGCATGACAAAGGCATTTTTCTCATCCGTATCAAAAACCGCATATTCCCAGTTCTGGTTTTGCAAATTGGCGGCCTGCACAATACGTCCCCCGACCTGTTTTAATTGCCGGTTCAGTCCAGGGTCTATGGAAACCGGCGTTTCGGCCTTAACATCTGACCAGGCGCTGGCCGAGAGTTTGGCCAACTGTCCCTGGGATACCAGCATGAATTGAGAGCGGCCTGTGGCCGGATTGGTGGCGCATCCACTGGCGGCAAATGGCACCACGGTGCCGGCGGCCAGTCCACGGATTAGCGCCCGACGAGACATTTTCACTTCCATAACATGCTCCTGCTGTTTTGCTGCCGTAATTCGACTATAGCCTATACCTGTATTTGAGAATATAGAAGAGCATGGGTCGGGAATCGAATGCGAGGGGCACAGGTTCGCCGGAGTAGGTTATGCGCAAGCTCAGTTTATTTTTCACTCTTTTGGTGCTGTTGGTTGGCGGTGCCATGGCCGCGTTGGTTTATCTGATCCCGACAGATTTTTATAAACAAAAGATCGAGGAACAAGCCAGCATTATGCTGGGGCGGGAATTGCAGATCAATGGCCCGGTTTCAATTAAATTATTCCCAAACCTGCAAGCCCGCGCGCAAAACGTAACCCTTGCCAATCCGCCTGGGTTTTCTGAAGCCAACTTTGCCACCATGCGCGAAATGCGCACCAGCATTGCCCTGATGCCCCTCTTTTCACGCAAGGTGGAAATCAAGGAATTCATTCTGGTCGAACCGGTGGTTGTATTGGAAAAGCGGCGCAACGGCGCGGTAAACTGGGCCATAGGCAATTCAGAACGTGCCGGTGAGCGCGCGAGTGCCAATACCGGTTTTGCCCGTGAGCCGGGTGCCTTGCCCCTTGAAGCCTCTTTGGGCGAAGTGCGCCTGATCGATGGGGACATTAAAATTATCGACCGGGTAAAGGATAAGCGTCATCATTTGGAAGGTGTTAATCTTACCCTGAACATGCCCTCTCTTGATGGGCCGATGAAAGCGGATGGACAATTAAAACTCAACAACAGCGCCTACACCCTTTCGGGTATGCTGGGCGGTTTGAAGCCATTTTTGGAAGGCGAACAGACGCCTTTGAAACTGAAACTGGATAATACCCTGTATAGCCTTACCTTTGACGGTGCCTTTGATGAAGGCAGCAAGATCGTGGCCAGCGGTGCCCTGCGCTTAAACATCCCGTCGGTAAGAAAACTGGCCGCTTTTTATGACCTCGCCCTGATGGATCGCCCCAACACATTTGGCCCATTCATCATTTCAGGCACAGCACGGGCCAACACCAAACGCTTTTCCTTCAAAGGTGCCAAAGTGCGCTTTGACGATATTACCGGCACGGGCAGTTTTGGTGCGCTCTTTGCCGGGGACAAACCCAAATTGACCGGCAATCTGAACATTGCCCGCCTTGACCTGACCCCCTATTTACCGCCGCCAGCAGCGCCGGGCAGAGGCATTGCGCCCTGGAACACAACGCCATTTGATTTGGGTATGCTCAAGGCAGTGGATTCGCGTTTCACGCTTAGCCTTGATGCCTTGCAAATGCGCAAAATAAAAATTGGCAAGAGCGTCATGAAAACGGCGCTGGTCAATGGCCGGTTACAGGCGGACCTGAGCGAAATGGCCCTTTACGATGGGCAAGGCAGTGCAAAAATTGTGGTCAATGGGCGCAGCACCCCGCCCTCCTTTTCTCTTGGGGCCAATATCACCGGCGTGGCGTTTCAACCTTTATTGCGTGATTCCATCAAGTTCAAACGCCTGGCCGGCACCGGGGATAGCCAGTTTGCGTTACTGGGCAGGGGAAAAACCCAGGCTGAAGTGATGCAATCGCTTTCTGGCACCGGCAATTTGCGTCTTAAAGACGGGCAGATTATCGGGATTAATCTGGCCGCCGTTTTGCGCAATGCCCAAAGTTTCATCACCACCGGGGCTTTATCTGCCGATGCAGGGGCAAGCAAAGCCACAGACTTTACCGACCTTTCCGCGAGTTTTGTGGTCAAGGACGGCATTGCCAGAACGGATGACTTTTTGATGCTGGCCCCGGTATTGCGGGTTCCAGGGGAAGGCAGTTTGGATATTGGCGGACAATTGGTTGATTTCAGCCTTACCCCTCGTGCCGTGGCCTCATTGGAAGGACAAGGCGGCAGCGCCGATCTGCTTGGCTTAAAGGCACCATTTCGCATCTACGGCCCCTGGAATAACGTCAAGGCAGGACTGGACACGCGATTGCTGAAAAAGAAAGCCAAAAAGCGTACGAAAAAGGAAATTGGAAAACTCATAGACAAGCAGGTTGGTGGCGACGCTGGCTCTGCCTTAAAATCGCTTTTTGGCGTGCCGACAACCCCTCCTCCGGATGCGGATAATCCCGATCAAAAGCAAAAAACAGACGAAGAAGTGGCCGTCGATACGTTGATTAGCCTGTTCAAAAAGAAGAAAAAGAAGAAGAAAAAAACGCCGGATCAATAAGACTTCAGCTTTTTCTTGCGCTATAGGCAGGGCGAGGGCAAAGTGGTCACTTCAACCTTGAAGGAGAAGCGCCATGCGCCACGGATCAAAACTGATTGCCGCCGCCGCGCTCATTGCTGTTATGTCATTTAGTCTGGATGTTACCGCCGAGCCGCCCGCCAACCCCATTGCCGGAGACCGTATCAGCGGCGATTATTTTGAAACCCGTAGCCCGGTTGTGGCCCAGCATGGCATCGCGGCAACGGCGCAACCTCTGGCCTCGCAGATCGCCATAGACATTTTGAAAAAAGGAGGTAATGCCGTCGATGCAGCGATTGCCGCCAATGCTGCCCTTGGCCTGATGGAACCGGTGGCCAATGGTCTGGGGGGTGATCTCTTTGCCATAATCTGGGATCCAAAAACGCAAAAACTTTACGGCCTGAACGCGTCTGGCCGTTCACCAAAAGGCATGGACCTTGGCCAACTCAAGGAACGCCTTGATGGTGCCGATGAAATTCCGCCCGCCGGTGTGCTTCCGGTATCAGTGCCAGGTGCCGCCGATGGCTGGTTTGAAATGCACCGCCGTTTTGGCAAACTGCCTATGGGTGCCATTCTGGCCCCGGCCATTGCCTATGCCGAAGATGGTTTTCCCGTAACCGAGGTAATTTCCTATTACTGGAACATCAATATGCAGCGCCTGGAAGAGGCCGTCAGCATCGGCATGATTGAAGAATTTGAAAATGCCCGCCATACCTACCTGATTGACGGTCACGCCCCGGCAGAGGGCGAGATATTCAAAAACCCGGATCTGGCCAAAACTTACCGGTTGCTGGCGCAAAAAGGGCGGAACGGGTTTTATAAAGGCCGCATCGCCAAAACCATCGATGCCTACATGAAACGCATTGGCGGACCACTGCGCTATGATGATTTTGCCACCCACACCAGTGAATGGGTAGAGCCACAATCGGTTAATTATCGCGGCTATGATGTGTGGGAGCTCCCCCCCAACGGGCAAGGCATTGCCGCGTTGCAAATGCTGAACATCCTGGAAGGTTTTGACATGAAGGCGGCCGGCTTTATGAGTGCCAAAAGCCTGAATTTACAGATCGAGGCCAAGCGGCTGGCTTTTGAGGACCGCGCCAAATTCTATGCCGACCCGGACTTTTATGATGCGCCGGTTAAGGCCTTGCTGTCCAAGGAATATGCGGCAAAGCGCCGGGCATTGATCAAACCGGGTAAAGCTATGGTTCAGGTCGGACCGGGTGATCCAGCCGCCATTGAGAGCGGCGACACCACCTATCTGACCATTGCCGATAAAGACGGCATGATGGTGTCCCTGATCCAGTCAAATTTTCGCGGCATGGGCTCTGGTCTGGTGCCCGATGGTCTGGGTTTCATGTTACAGGATCGCGGGCAATTATTTGCCCTTGAAGATGGCCATGCCAATCAATACGCGCCCGGCAAACGCCCGTTTCATACCATTATTCCGGCCTTTATTACCAAAGACGGCCAGCCCTGGCTTTCCTTTGGTCTGATGGGCGGTGCCATGCAGCCTCAGGGCCATGTGCAGATTGTGCTCAACATGATTGATTATGGCCTGAATGTGCAGGCCGCCGGCGATGCGGCGCGCTGGCGCCATGATGGCTCGGCCCAGCCTACGGGTGCCAAACGTCAGGGTGTAGGTGTGTTGCATCTGGAAAACCATGTGCCGCAAAAAGTGCGCAAAGCACTGGCCAATATGGGCTATACGCTGGGACCATCCGATGGCGGCTTTGGCGGTTATCAGGCAATCCGGGTCAACCCTGAAACCGGGGTCTATTCCGCCGCCTCTGAAATGCGAAAGGATGGTGCAGCCATCGGGTATTAGGGGTGGGCATTCAGGTGTGGTTCAACTTTGGCAAGGCAGGATTGAATATACGAAAATCACAGGGGACTATGATGAAACAGAAAATTTTACTGATAAGTGGCGCACTGGCGCTGACGTTTGGTGCCTTGGCGGCCAACGCCGATGATGTAGAAACTTCCGGCTCGCCCGGCGTTACGCTCTATTCTTTTCCCAATTATGGCGGACGCAGCGTGGTATTGAACCGCGATACGCCCAAGCTGAAAAAACTGGGCTTTGCCGCCAATGCCATGAGCATGAAAGTATCAGGGGGCCGATGGGAAGTTTGCACCGGCAATCGCTATAACGGCCCGTGCGAGGTTTTTGCACCGGGCAGTTACAAATTCGGGCTTTTCAACTGGGGTAATAAAATCAAGTCGGTGCGCAGGATTGGCGCTGGCACCCCGACCATCACCCTGTTCTCACGACCCAATATGAAAGGCGAGAAACACATTTATGCGCGCAGTGTGCCCCGCATCAAAGACATTGCCACCAATGACTTTGCCCAGTCCGTTCGGGTAAAGGGCGGCAATTGGGTGTTATGTGAAAACAGTGATGGCAAAGGCAAATGTGAAACCATTCACAACAACGTGCCTAATTTGGCTAGCATTGGCCTGGGCGGGGCGGTTTCCTCGCTTTATCAGGCCAGTGAGTGGCGCAACGACAGCTATGGCGGCGATGGCTATGGCGGTAGTGGCTATACCGGCGGCGGTTCTGGTTCAGGCGATTACCGCAATGGTGGTGGCCGCTATGATGATGCCTACCCGCAAATCATCCTGTTTGAAGGCTATAACTTTGTCGGCCCGCGCATTACCATAGATCGCGAGACCACGGATTTGCGCAATACCGGATTTTCCAATCGCGCCAGCTCGGTGCAAATCACCTCTGGCGCGTGGGAGCTGTGTGATGGTTCCGGTTTTACCAAGACCTGTCGCGTGGTCGAGCGTGATGAAAACAATCTGGGTCGTATCGGGCTGGATAGTCTGGTGACCTCGCTACGCCCGGTTTCCAATGGCACTGGCGGCGGTGGATCCAGAGGCGGGGATACGCGCGGGTTTGAAGGCCAAAGGACGGTATTCTTTGCTGAACCCACGGTGCGTGGCAATCCGGTGGCCAATTGCCTTTATGGTAATTCCCAGTGCGGAAATGCAGCCGCCAACGCATTTTGCCGAAATTCCGGCCTTGGCCAGGCGGTTTATTTTGATCAGGCGCGCAGCTTCCGCGCCCCATACCTTCTGGGGGATCGCCGCATTGCCACACGGGCCGGTCAACAGCGGCTGGTCGATGTTTTGTGCCGCCGCTAAATCAAATGGTTTTGAATGCCGGCACTATACAAATTTGTAATTAGTTCTGGTATTCATTGACAAATTAAAGCATTCTATTTTTCTGCAAATAAACTCAGGGGAGAATAATGTATGGCAGGATGGTTTGATCTAAAAAAATCCAAAAATGATCAATTCTTTTTTACGCTAGTCGCCGGTAATGGCGAAATAGTTGGCAAATCAGAAATGTATAAGGCCAAAGCCAGCGCGATAAATGGCATCGAATCGGTCAAGAAAAATGCCCCGGACCGGGCCCGTTTCAAAGACCCGTTTGAGGGCAATGGCGGCAAATGGTATTTTTCGCTTAAAGCCCGTAACGGGGAAGTCATCCTGTCCAGCCAGGGATACAGCTCGCAAAGCGCAGCCGAAGACGGCATTGGCACCATGCAGCGCGCTGCCGATGGGGCGCCGACCAAGGATATTACCGGCTAAGGCCATCAGTATTGGCGCAAGCCAACATTAATCCTGAAAACGGCCAGGTAAACCCTGGCCGTTTTTTTGTGCTCCAGGCCCTGGCGTAAAATGCTGGTCTGAAAAATATCTTGACGACCCCTCTTTTTGCCATCAAAGAGGCTGCACTCATCAAGACCAGCCGAGGGAAAGGCCCTTTGACGCTGGAGCAACCCCGGTCGGCTCACGCTGCCCGAAAGGTGCTAATTCCTCGCCCGCTTGTTAAGCGGTCGGCAGATGAGGGGCGAAGGCAGTGCCTTCACTTCTTCTTTTGTTGGTGCGTGGAATTGGTCCCAAAAGGACGAAGACCATGGCGCAGGATATTGAAATTTGTCTCGGCAGGCATGTATTACACACCGGTCAGGTGCTGGAAAATGACCGCATTCGCGGGCGACTTTATGGCAAAGCCGGTGCGCCGATGATCGTCATTATGGGCGGCATTTCAGCCAATCGCTTTGTTTGTGACGGCACGACAGGGCACAAAGGCTGGTGGTCAGCGCTGGTGCATAAAGGTGGACCGGTTGATCTGAACCATGTGCAGGTACTGGGGCTGGATTATGCGCCGCAGGATCATAAAACCCTGCATAAAGCCCGGACGCCGGTTTGCATTACCACCCATGATCAGGCCCGGCGCTTGTTTGCATTGCTGGCGCACTTGCAGATTTCTGCTCCGGTGAGCCTGATCGGCTCCAGCTATGGGGGCATGGTGGCGCTGGCCTTTGCTGAGTTATTCCCGGCCCGTGTGGAAAAACTCTGCATTATCAGTGCCGCCCATTGCCCGCACCCCCTTGGCACGGGCTGGCGCGGCATACAAAGGCGCATGGTCCGGTTAAGTCAGGCTAATGGGCAGGAGGAAGAAGGGCTGGCGCTGGCGCGAGAACTGGCCATGACCACCTACCGTTCCTCCGAAGAATTTACCAAACGCTTTGCCACCCGGCAAACCGGCAAGGCACCGGCCCGCTTTGATGTGGATGATTATCTTCTGGCCTGTGGCCGCAAGTTTACCGGCACCATGGGCGCATCACGTTATCTCAGCCTTAGCGAATCTATTGATTTGCACAAGGTTAATCCGCGCAATATTGACGCACCGGCCTTACTGATTGCCTCACGAACCGACCAGTTAACCCCACCAGAACAAATGCACGAATTGAGCAAGGGAATGGCGGGAAAAACGCAATTCATCACGCTCGACAGCCCCTTTGGCCATGATGCCTTTCTAAAAGAAACCAAAGTGCTTGGGACGCACTTGCACACATTTACAAAAGAGGCCCGTTATGCCGCCTGAATTAAAATCCACCGCAACAGCATGTGTCACTGCACATCTTGGTGATGATCCGGGTTATGGCGCGGTCATCCCGCCGCTCTATCTGACCAGCACCTATAATTTCCCGGCACTGGATCAGATGGGGCCATATGATTACGGGCGCGGCGGCAATCCGAATCGCAATGCACTGGCGCAAACCATAGCCGCACTGGAAAATGGTGCCGGAGGTGTTGTCACATCGTCGGGTATGGCCGCCATCGATCTGGTGCTCAACCTCATCAAGGCAGATGATCTGGTGATCGCCCCCCATGATGCCTATGGCGGCACCCATCGATTATTGAACAGCCGTCAGGAACAAGGCCGTCTGCGTGTGCAATTCATCGACCAGAACAATCCAACAGCCATTAATAAAGCGCTGGCGGCAAAACCTGCACTCTTTTTGATCGAAAGCCCCAGCAATCCTCTTATGCGTCTGGTGGACATCAAAGCACTTGGCATGGCCGCCAAAGCCGCCGGCGCATTGGTGGTTTGCGATAACACATTTTTATCACCCGCCCGCCAGCAACCCCTGTCCCTGGGTGCCGATCTGGTGGTGCATTCCACGACTAAATTTCTAAACGGGCACAGCGATGTGGTCGGCGGCATAGCCATTGCCAAACATGAGGCATTGGCAGAAAAATTAAACTGGTGGGCCAATTGCACCGGTGTGACCGGGGCACCGTTTGACAGCTACCTTACCTTGCGCGGCCTTCGCACTTTGCAAGCCCGCATGGATATTCAGGAGCTTAATGCGATAAAAGTCGCCACTTTTTTAGATGCGCACCACCAGGTCAGTAAAGTTTATTATCCCGGTCTGCCTGGGGATCCGGGCTATCTTTTGGCAAGACAGCAACAAAGCGGACCCGGCGCTTTGCTCAGTTTCGAACTGAATGCTAACCATGAAGCCCTTGGCAGGTTTGTGCAAGCCAGCCCGCTTTTCCAGCTGGCCGAAAGCCTTGGCGGCACGGAAAGTCTGATTTGCCATCCCGCCTCCATGACCCATCGGGCCATGAGCGAGGAAGCGCGCCAAACCGCCGGGATTAGCGAATCTCTTTTGCGTATTTCCGTTGGGTTGGAAGCCTCAGCGGACCAGTTACAAGCCCTGCGCACCATGTTCGCGGCGTTGTAAACACCAAGATTCACATTTTTTCTGCCTTTTTCTGCAGTTTTTTGGTAAGGTAAATAATGCAGTGATTTCAATATCATAATTATGCGAACATTACCAATATTATCGTATATTACGAATATTTCATTGTTTTACGATAATTTTCTCTTGATTGTTTATCGATATGCGTTTATTGATTATCGACATGGACGGGAACACATCCC